>JAFDFV010000132.1 GCA_019309665.1 Deltaproteobacteria bacterium
GCCTGCCACTCTGTTCCAAGGTTAAATTCCTTGTTCACATTTACTTCCATGATCAAGCATTCTATATAGACCATTGCCCTTGGAATATCCAGCTTCTTTATTATTTCTTCAAGTACCAGATAGTCATCCTTTTCCGCCATAATAATGAGGGTGTTGGTGGCCTTATCCGCTTTTATTATGACATCGCCTGAAATAATAGGGGCTTCTTTTTTTCCTTTGGCGGGGCTTTGCTTTTTTGCCGGCAGTTCCTGCAGAACCTTTGCCAAATCTTCGGCCGTGGCATTTTCAAGATAATAAACACGGATTTTCTCTTTACCTCGCGGAACCTCCCTGTCAAGCAACTTAATAAGCTTTTTAATCCTGACAGTTTCATTTTCGCTGGCAAGCAAAACAATTGTGTTTGTCCGTTCATCTGCTACGAACTTAACAGTTTTTCCCAAATCTCCTTTTTTTGGTCTAAGCCTCGTTTGGAATACAGTACTTAATATTTTTACCAGCTTTTCGGCACCTGCAAATTCAAGCGGAATAACAGAAAGTTCCAGGCCGGTACCTGTAACATCAATGACATCAAGAATTTTCAGCAGTCTTGTTATGTTTGAATAAGTATCAGTAATCACAAGCATGTTTGTAGGAGAATAGGCCAAAACCAGGCTGCTTTTGGAAATTAAAGGAGCAAAAAGCTTTTTAACTTCACCAGGATTAGCATATTTTAAGTGTACGAGTTGCGTTACCACTTTATCTTCCGGTGACCTTGTCTCCTCTTTAAACATGGTTTCAATATTCTTTGAACGCGCATCAGGGGATGGAACTATTTTAATTATTTTGCCTGATTTTACCGTAGAATAACCATGGACTTCCAGAACGGATTCAAAAACCTTGTAAGCTTCATCAATAGAAATTTTAGAAGGAGAAATTATATTTACTGCCCCCCTAACTCTTTGATCTATAACGAAATTTTTGCCGGTTAGTTCGCTTATGAATTTAATAAATACGCTTATATCAACGTTGTTGAAATCTATGGAGACCAGTTGTTTTGATTCATCAGCTTGTTTTATTTCACTCCCAATTTCATTTGCCGAATTTTCAGTAGCTGATGAAATGGATATAAGCACGAAACTGATAATAATAAATAAACATAAAATGCCTTTTAAGCGATTTGTGAATGATTTCATTTTATTTACCAATCATTTTTATTCTTATATGTTGCAGATTAGTAGAAAAGTCTCTTGCTAAAAACTATTAGCGTTACTCTTCTATACTTTGTTCTTCCCATATTATATCTTTATGCTTTCCTTTACGTTTTATCTGAAGCTGAACATCGGGGGATGCCTTTAAGCTTTTGTAAAACTCCTGGATATCCTCAACTGATTCTATATTCTCGCCGTCCACTCCTTTTATAATATCACCGTTTTCCAAACCCATTTTATGAAAAAGTGAATCAGGCTTAATTCTTGTTAAAATAATGCCGCCTATCTTTCCTTTTTCAAAATAGGGTTTAATGTTCGCCTGACTCATAAGATTGTTGACTTCTTTAAAAACGTTTTCCGTTTGTAAACGGTTAGATTTTATATTACGCTTATGTACTACATTCGATTTCAAAACAAACTTATTTGTTTTTTTATTTATTGGCAACTCCTCAATCTCAAGGATCTCATCTCTTCCATTTATACTTAGAACAACTTTTTCTCTGAAAATCATTTTTACTGTTGCATCCTGAACTTTATCGCCTACTCTGTACAAATTTTGTTTTTTAGCTTTCAGTTCTTCAATAACAGCGTATGCCGTTTGTTTGTCATCCGCAGTAACGGTTCCCCATAGCCTTAACTTTAAATCAGTATGCTTCAGTGCCTCTAAATTAATCTTGTCTTTCAAGATCTTGTTTGAATTTTTTTTTGTTTTTAAAAGATCTCGTTCAATAATTGGGCTGTAATAAGACAGACTTTTATGATTTTCATCTTCCTTGTATGATATCTTCTCTATTCTTGTATCGCCTTTCAGGTCAATATTATTTATATCCTCGGCTATTATCTTGTAAAAAATTTTTATGCAGAAATAACCGGCGACAACTATTAAAAAAATATTTAATGCTAAAAAATATCGTTTCATAATTACACACATCGTAATCGTTCACGGTTCACAGTTTACTGTTTTATGTTTTGAACAACCGTAAACTGTGAACCTGAGTAGGTTATAGACTTTCAGATGATTAATTTCACAAGGCCAGAAGGAGGAAGGCGTATTAGTTATACGTCGACGACTGATAACGCAGTGAAATTAATTATCTGAAAGTCTATACTATATTCCTATTGTTTCAACCTTTAAGACAGCATTGATGAGATCTTCCTGCCCACCAGCCTTTGAAATTGAAAGCCTGTTAATAAAAACGTTAGTGTCTGTTGTTTCTACCATATAAAGATACGAAATAAGATCTTTTAAAGTTACATTCTGAAGCTTAATTTCTACCGATGATATCTTGTAGTTACTGTTTTTAGCAACTGAAGTTGAAGGCTTCATATATACAATATGATCTTTTATCGCTGCTTTTCCGGCAAGACTGTCTATCAAGGAAAAAAGTGTAAAGTTCTTTTCTCTTTTTGCAAAGCGTAACTTTGATAAATCAGCCTTGTAACTTATGGCATCGTGTTTTGATTTTAGAACTATCATCTCCTCAAGTATTTTTGTTTTAACCTGAATAGCCCTTGTAACACGTTCCCTTTTATCGATAACCGGGAATACTATAAATTTAATTAAAACAAATATGCAGATAATAACTGCTGCCGCATATACTGAATATTTCTCACGTTTGTTCAGCTTCATATTGTTAAGAACCACTATAACTTAATTTGCAGCTTAAAGCGCACCCTGTTTTCAGCCTTGTCTATATTGGCCGAGCCTATTATGACTTTTTTAAAAAAATTCGCTTGTTCAAGCTTGCTCTTAATTTTGTTCACAGAATTAAATGTATCTGTATTTCCCACTATCATTAAGTCTTCAAATCCAAACACAAACTTTGTAACCTCAACATCAATTTCCTCTGGAATGAGCTTGCTGATTTCATAAAGAATATCAATTGCGCGGATATCTCTATGAGTTTCTCCCTGGAATAAAGAGCTTTTTTGCGCCTTTTGTATTCCAACCCGCATCTGATGCAGTGGATCTACTACATTTTTAACATCAGGAAAAGTTGTTTTAAATAAATCGGTTATCTTATGCTCTATCCTTGACAACCTTTTGTTCATTAAATAAGTATTAACAATTACATTAGAAAATGATGTTGCCAGAACTACTCCGGCAAGAAATCCCGTTATAATCAGGGCATTTTTGTTTTCTTCCCAATATTTTTTTAAGGAAAAATAATTTTTATTAAAATTTAAACTATTAAGCCCTTTTAGCTCAACCAGCGAGAGCGCAAAAGCATTGTCCATTCTTTCAGGCTTCCAGGAATTTCCAGGATGATTTTTTATTTGAACTGATGTGCCGGCAACAAGATTCGTCTGCTTTACGGAAATTCCCAAAATACTTTCCATCTTCCGTTCAAATCCAGTTTCACCAATGCTGTTTCCTGTTGTAATAATTACATCCGGTTGAAAATCAAGGTGGAAAATCTCTTCAAAAGTAGAAATTGCCTGCTTTATATTTAAACAAAGTGATTCTATTTTCGAGGTATCAATTGAGTTTAATCTAAAGGAACGAATATAATATACCTGCCCTGATCTTACTATAAATACAGCGCATTTTTCATTACCTGTATCCACAAAAAGAAAATTATCGGGGGTATCTGCAAGCTCGGTCAGACACAGTACTGCGGCTGAGCCCCCGACCGTTATTATCTTTGGATTAACATTAAAGGATTTTAGTTTGTTAAGATATAATTGAATATCGGCTTTTTCAACAGCAGCTACGATTAAGTCTGTGTTATCATCAGATGTTAAAGAATTAAAATCAATTACAAGGTCATCAACCTTGAAAGGAAGAGTGGTTTCAAGTTCAAAAGGCAGGATCTGTCTTATCTTTTTCCGATTTTTGAAAGGCACCTGAATGTTTCTGTACGAAATTTGGTCGGAAGGGAATGAAGCAACGCATACAGAACCAGTTATATCCATTTTTTTTGTAATAATATCAAGAGAATACGATATTATACTCTCAATATCTTTTTGATCTGATATCGGAACATATTCATGAGCTTCTATAAAGTTTTCCTTGATATTATTCTTTACCAACACTGCAGATACGGAACCATATCGAATATCAAGCCCAAGTATCTTCTTGCTCGTGGCATTTAATAATATATTTTGAAGCTTTTTCATCATACTTGATATAGACTTTCACTCCGTCTGCCGGCTTAAAATTTTGCATTTCCACTTGCCGGATTCATTATCTTTTAAGCGCTGAACTATTGCTGTTGTGATCATTTCCATTTCCCGCAGTTTAGCAACAGACACAATTTGAAAAAAATCACTTGAAGTTGTAATTAGATTTGAATCAATCTCAAT
The DNA here is from genome assembly GCA_019309665.1 of Deltaproteobacteria bacterium. Lineage (GTDB taxonomy): Bacteria > Desulfobacterota > Desulfobacteria > Desulfobacterales > ETH-SRB1 > B13-G4. The sequence goes on from JAFDFV010000132.1 coordinate 4,494, forward strand.
ATCTTCACAGCCGGGAACATTCTTATACCATATATTGCTTGATAAATCATAGAGAAATTTTAGATCCGACATTTCCTGACGGTATTCACAGATATCCGAAGATAGATACCTGCTGTCATCGGGCAATAAAGCCGCAATAACATGAGCCTCTGCCGTGTTGATATTAATTTTTCCTGCATATGTACTGTCGGGATTTGTCATACCATAGACAGTCATATATTCTGAAATACCGGGCATTCCATTATAGTTATAAAAAATTTCGGGGCTAACGCCTTTTATCATTGCAAGCTGGTTCAAATTAGATAATGGAGCATTCCTGCAAGAATATGGAGTGTCGCTGTCGTGGTAATATTCTGATTCCGCCCCACTTAAACCTGTAATTTCATTATCAAAATCCAGCCAGTCCTTAACGGAATTTATTATGCAGGAAAGATCAATTTCTTCAGGCAATTCACGTTCAACAATTATTAGCCGCAAAAAATGATCCCAGAGATTCTTTTGAATTTCACTAAATTCACTCCTGTCAGGATATGCTACAAGTGCATTAACCTGAATCTTGCCGAGTTCATCACTGATTTTTAATTTTATTTCGCCATCCTCAAAGGGAATATCTTCCAATAAAAAAGCAATCTTATCAGGATCGGCCCAGTCTTCCTGTATAGAGTCTGTTTCTGATTCGAGTTTATCTTTAATAAGCAAAGCAATTGCTGCGTTTAGTCCTGAAGATGTCATATGCGATAATGTATATTGATCCATGATTGCTGCAGTTGATGCGATCACAGATCTGCTCTTCCTGTTTAACTCCAATGCTATTGTAATTAATAATGTTATTATTGCAATAGTAACAAGAATTGCCACCCCTCGGTTACTGCTTAATATTCTTGTAATCATTATTGAATCTTAACTGGTTTTTTCTCTGTAAACCGGGATTGTTACCATTGCTTCCAAAAAAATAGAGTTTGGTTCATCCCCTACCTCAAGTTCTATACTTATTGCCCTTGGAGTCGAATGCCG
>JAFDFV010000133.1 GCA_019309665.1 Deltaproteobacteria bacterium
AGTTCTTTTCATTATCCGCTCAGGCATTTTTCCCCTTGCACATTTAACATAGCATTGGACATGAGGACAAGGGTTTGTCTTTCAGCGTATAATAAAGGTATGGTAAAGGTATCTTCGAAAGGCTTTAAGAGTGTTGAATATCCACTAGATACAGTTCCTTTTGATCATCCTCTCGGGCTTATGTTTGCAATTGCAGCCTATTTCGGGGTCCAGGGCGTTCATATTCAGATTGAATCTTCATCCCCACCGAGAAGCGCTCTTGGGGGATCTTCTTCAGCGGCGGTCGCTCTTGTTGCTGCGTTTTCGAGGGTCTTTGAAAAAACTGGTGCAGGCAGCCTTTTGTCAAGAAAGCATACAGCCATGCTTGCACATGCTATTGAGGGAAGTGTCGCAGGTGTGCCTTGCGGTCTTCAGGATCAACTTGCTGCCGCTCATGGAGGAGTTAACGTATGGTATTGGCTTGATGGAATTAAAGGGCCTTGTTTTAAAAAGAAAACTGTTTATCAGAAAAAATTCTTTAAAAATTTTGAGAAACATCTTTTATTAGCCTATTGCGGGATTCCGCATGTATCAAAGGATATTAACGGAAAGTGGGTAAGGCAGTTTCTTTCAGGAAGATACCGGAAACTCTGGGCTGAGATAATTGCTTATACACACAGATTTGTTGATGCTTTAATTAGACGCGATTTTAAATATGCAGCCGAATCAATAAACGGAGAAATGGCTTTAAGGAAAAAGATGACACCTGAAGTTCTTGATTCAATGGGTGAAAAGCTTGTCGATTCGGCAGTTGAGAATAATTGCGGTGCAAGATTCACGGGTGCAGGAGGAGGCGGCTGCATATGGGCAATCGGTGAAATCGAAGATATTGCAGGATTAGAGAAAGATTGGGAATCTATTCTTTCAGAAAGAAAAAAATCCTGCATGCTTGATGTGAAGATAGATTCGAAAGGGTTGCTGGTTACTTAGAGATGGGCATCCGTCGGACAATCTGAGTAATTGTAATTTTCTTCAGTTTTTAGTGCCTTTTAAATTTGAGTGTAACAAAAGTTAAGCAACCATTTTTTTCCTGTACATTCATCAAATTATATTCATCAGGAAAAAATGTATTGTTCTTAGCCTGTCATCCCAGTTCTTACTTTTTGCCACCATCACTTCCTTCTTTATGCTTTATATGGGCAATAATCCAAATATATTCCAAGACATGAATAATATCTAAAACAAAAACTTTATTTTTTATGTCTTTAAAAACATCTCTAAGCAAAGTCCACAAATGCAAGGCACCATCCATTACACAAACCAATGGCTTATCGCTTGTTAAGATTCAAATTCTGTGAGAGCGTTAATCATAAAAACACCTTTTAATGCCCATTATTATTAAATCGACCCAAAAATCTGTTTACAGTAAAACGATGTGCCAGAAACGAATCTCGACAAATTGCAGCTTACCTGATAAGAAAAACTTTGAAATGATGATATTAATTCAAGCAAAATCTTACAGAAAGTGCAAAACAAATCGTTTAGAATCAAGATCAAAAGCGCAAACAATACCTGACCAAGATCAATTAAGCCTGCGAACCAGGCTTGCACGCGCCACGCAATGGGTTAATTTTAGCACTGTGAAAGGCAATGAATTTTCTGAAATGAAAATTATTCATAAAGCACTGATAATCATATCACAGTGCAACACATTGTTGATATAAAGAAAATTGAACCCCAAACAGACCGGGACAAAAATATTGAGGATGAATTTTCGGTTTTATAGCATTGATAATATGGAGACCTACTGGGTCCCAGGAGTAAATAACCACGGACATTATGGCCGCTGGGCGTTTGCTGAATTCACCGAAGTTTACCAGATCGAAGCTGACTTTAAAGCAAAAGTTGAAGAAAAATTTAACAAAATGATCGAAGAAATAATGAAGGGTGACTGGTGAAAAAAGGAAGCAAAAAGGAACAAGGAATGATAGACGATCGGCTTGCCGCCAGCGCATCAGGTGAAGACAGCACCCGTCAGTTCAAGGTCGATGTGCGCAATGGCGATTCACTGGCCTCGGAAATGGTGGCTTTTGCCAATTCCGACGGGGGGACGATTTTTATTGGCGTGGCGGATGATGGTTCAATGCCGGGGCTTTTGCCAAAGGATGTGGCAAGAATCAATCAGCTCATCAGCAATGCGGCCAGTCAGCATGTGCGGAGCCCCTTGACGGTTCAGACGGAAAATGTTCAGCTTCCGACCGGACGCATTGTTATTGTGCTCACCGTGCCAAAAGGCCTCGACAAACCGTATTTTGATAAAAACGGGGTCATCTGGCTGAAATGCGGGGCAGATAAGCGGCGAATCAATTCCAAGGAAGAACTGCGCCGGCTTTTCCAGTTTTCCGATCAGTTCCACGCTGACGAACTCCCCACAAAAGCCGGAATAGATAAACTCGACAAGCTTCGTTTCCGCGATTTTATCCGCGATGTTTATAAACTGGATTTCCCGGATAAGCTCAGGGATTTGATACAGTTGTTGCAAAATATGAGCCTGGCTACCGATACCGGGTGCTTGAATCTGGCGGGAGTGCTCCTGTTTACGGAACGTCCCGAGTGGATCAAGCCCCAGTTTGTTATAAAGGCGATTCGATATCCTGGCAATGAGATTCATGTCAGTAATTATCTCGATACCGAAGATTTTTCCGGTCCATTGAGCAAAGTTTTTGATGATTCCCTGTCGTTTGTCATGCGCAACCTGCACAAGGTGCAAGACGGACGTGGTGTTAATGCGCCGGGACTGCCTGAGATTTCGGAACTGGTTTTTGAAGAGCTCCTGGTCAATGCATTGATTCACCGTGACTATCTGGTGAGCGCTCCCATCCGGCTTTTCATTTTTGACAACCGTATAGAGATCATCAGCCCCGGTCACCTGCCTAACAACCTGACGGTCGAACGGATTCGGGCCGGTATTTCCAATATTCGAAATCCGATTCTGGTTTCGTTTGTGGCAAAGGGGCTTTTGCCATACCACGGACTTGGGTCCGGGATTAAACGCGCGTTGGAAGAATGGCGTGATATAGACTTTGCAGATGATCGTGAAGGCTGTCTTTTCACCGTAACAATTCATCGAAAAGCGCCCAGTGGTTCAGTCGACTTGACTGATTACCCGAAAAGTTCGGGGAAAAGTTCGGGGAAAAGTTCGGGGAAAATTTCGGGGAAAACTGAAAATCAGGTTCTCAGCCTTCTCTCTGATAATCCGGAAATGACTATTCTTGAACTATCCGAAACACTTGGTCTCACCACCCGCGCCGTGGAAAAACAGATCGCAAAATTGCGAAAAAAAGGCCGCCTGCGGCGCATCGGCCCCGCCAGGGGCGGACGCTGGCAAACGATTGAGAAGGGTAAAGCGTAATGACGTTAAAAAAGAAAAAAACTTTGAAAACTATAGAAACGTTGACACACGAAGAAGCGAGTCGCAAGAACATCCCCACGGCCGAATATCAGTCCGTGATGCGAAAGGACGAAGAAACGCCCATTCAAATCGCATATAAACGCCGCAACCGGGATTTGGACCCCCAGCTTGTCTGGCGCGGCAAGGATGAACAGGATTGGTCCGATCTGGTGGTGCAGGCACCGCCTTTGTATATTCAAGAGAAGCTTCATCCCAAGGTTTTGATTGACGATTTGATCAAACAAACCGAAACACAGGAAAAGTCCGGTGTACCACAACAGATAGATCTTTTTTCCGACAAATTTTGGCAACCCTCAGATTGCAAGACGGGAAGTTATTCAACAGATTCTGAAGGAATCAGCCGGACAGGTTGATGGAAACAGATTCAGCCTTCATTTCCTGATAACGGAATGGGAGGAGGTTGTGGACGCCTGGCAATTGAAAACATGGGAAGCATACCGTGACATCAAACGGTTGGGCCGCAAAACACGCTTGCCGGAAAAGCATCGTGAAATACTCTGGTCAATTTTTGATTGCGTTTTATCTAATTTTAAAAAACAGGGCATGGTGACAAATTCAGAAATATTCACCAATCTGGCATCTAAAATTTCAAACAGCAGTCATCCACCGTTTGATTTTGTTATAGTTGACGAATCTCAGGACCTCAGTGTGCCTCAATTAATGTTTCTCGCAGCATTTGATACAGGTCGATCCAACAGCCTTTTCTTTGCCGGAGACCTTGGGCAAAGAATATTTCAACAGCCTTTCTCATGGAAATCTCTTGGCGTAGATATTCGCGGGCGTTCCCGAACACTGCGGATTAATTATCGCACAACTCATCAGATCAGAATTCAGGCAGACCGGTTGCTGGCTCCTGAACTGTTTGACGTTGACGGAAATAAGGAAGAACGTCGCGGCACAATTTCAATATTTAATGGGCCGAAACCGACTATTATAATTCTGGATACGCCGGAGGATGAAATTCAAAATATCGCCAAATGGATATCAGAGCAGATTAAAGAGGGCCCGATTAAAGAGAGATTGATGCCTCATGAAATAGGTATTTTTGTTCGATCCGAGTCAGAATTATCAAGAGGCATTGCCGCAGTTGAGAAAACAGGCATCCCTTTTAAGGTACTGGACGATAATATTAAAACAACAAGCAATCATATTTCCATCAGCACTATGCACCTTGCCAAAGGCCTGGAGTTTCGTTCTGTTGTGGTGATGGCCTGTGATGATGAAATTATCCCCTTACAAAAACGTATTGAAACAGTATCTGATGATACAGATCTTGAAGAAGTCTATAACACGGAACGGCATCTGCTTTATGTTGCCTGCACACGTGCGCGGGACAATCTTTTGATATCCGGTGTTGATCCGGCATCGGAGTTTATTGATGATATAAGTCGAATTGGGGTCGAGCCACGGTAAAAATTTGAAAGTCATATAGCTGTTGTCAAAATAACGCTCCGACTTTTAAAGGATTTTTTTGTTGACATAGAAGATGAGCTTTCGCTGGTTCTTGGAAAGAATATGAGTAGCAAATATAAATAAGGTTTAGAATGGAAAAAATAGTATTTAATTTGATGCAATTAATTGAGGAAACTCAAGAAGTGGGTGAACGATTTATTTCTCCAGCTTTTGATTCCTTTAATAATATGCAAAATTCATTTCACACTTTAGTTAATGACGTTTATTACGAAATAAAAGTACAAAAAGAGGAAGATTACATTTGGTTTGAGTTTGAACATGGCAAACCCAACCCAATAGATGATAAATTAACAAATGTTAATACAGGTGTTAAGAAAAGCAACTTAAGACAAGATGATGAAGCCGAGCTTCTAAAGCAATTATTTGTTCTATATCACTTCAATAAGAAAATTCTGTATATCTCAAATTCAAAAAAGAAACAAATATTTGAACAAGTTTTAAAACAAGGAACAGAAAAACAATTTACAGTTAAGAGTTTTTTTAAAACCAAAGAAGAATTTATATCGTTGTTAAAATCAGTAGATAAAATTTCATTTACCGAGGCTCGCAACTTATTTAATTATAACAGCAAAAAAAGACAAGCGTTGATTGATTTAACGGGAACCGATGCGCCAGACAAATTTACTTTAGAGGCACACTATAAAAAAAAGATTGATTTGGTTGGTTTTATTGGACAATTAATAGATTCCAAAAAAGGAAGTAAATTAAAGGATTTAATTATTCAAGGTACAGATGAAAGTGATTTTAATTTCATTTTCAATGTTGACTCATTTGTTAGAAAAATTGAGGTGCAGGGTGAAAAAGAAAATAATGGCAAATATAATCCAGAGTCAGTCAGAAAACAACTAATTAAGGCAATTGAAGAATGAAAGGAACAGATAGGATATTGTTTTATATGGTGATTCTTTTATCATTTCTAATTGGCCTATTTTTTTTTGATGAATCATTTAACAGTTATTCTGATATGATAACTTTCTTGTCGATTATGATAGGATTTACAATAACATCTTTATCAATATTGTATAATTCTCCGCTCAGAAAAACTCTGTATGATAGGAAAATTAGATACTATAAAACTGAACTTCATAGATTGAAAGATTTTTTTAAACAAGCATTGTCTTTTGAAGTAGTCTCAGTGATATTTTTATTTGTGATCCCTGAAAAAATAGCATGCATATCTTTTTTTGATTATGACGTTTTAATTGGAAGATATATGATAATTTTCCCTATATTAATGGGAACAACTTTTTGTTTTTATAAAATTTTTAGCGATTTGTTAAAAATTTTTTCTCATCCTGCAAATGACAAAGATCAAGGATGCAATAGATGAGTACGCCTCAATCCCAAATCCTAATCTACCAATCCACCACCGGAAACATCAAAATAGACGTCCGCCTTGAAAATGAAACCGTCTGGCTGACACAAAACCAAATGGCATTGCTTTTTGGAAAAGGCAGAACCACTATAACAGAGCATATTGGGAACATATTTAAAGAGGGCGAACTAAATGAAAAAATGGTATGTCGGGATTTCCGACATACCACTCAACACGGTGCTGTAAA
>JAFDFV010000518.1 GCA_019309665.1 Deltaproteobacteria bacterium
CTTGTAACAACCGGCCTGGCATTTATCGCAGGTGAAATTACAACTGAATGCTATGTTGATATCCCTCAGATTGTTCGGGAAACAATTCGTGATATAGGATACCATTCTTCCAAGATGGGATTTGACTGGCAGACATGCTCGGTAATTACCAGCATAGACCATCAATCGCCGGATATTGCTCAGGGTGTAAATGTTGGAGAGGGCTTGTTTAAAGATCAGGGTGCAGGAGATCAAGGGCTTATGTTTGGGTTTGCAACTGATGAAACTCCTGAATTAATGCCGATGTCAATAATATATGCTCATAAGCTATGCCGTCGTCTCGCAAAGCTCAGAAAGAATGGTTCTCTTGATTTTCTCCGGCCTGACGGGAAATCCCAGGTTACAATCGAATATGAAAATGGTTCGCCAAAACGGGTTGACGCCGTAGTGATAGCCGCACAGCACAAACCAGACATAGAATATGAAGAACTGAGAGAAGCGTAATTGGCGGTCCCATGGGAGACTGTGGTCTTACGGGCAGAAAAATCATTGTTGATACTTATGGCGGTCAGGGCAGCCATGGCGGCGGATGCTTTTCAGGAAAGGATCCTTCCAAGGTTGATCGCAGCGCATCGTACATGGGCAGGCATATTGCAAAAAACATTGTTGCAGCCGGTATAGCAAAAAAATGTGAGGTGCAGATAGCATATGCCATAGGAGTGGCGGAGCCGGTTTCTGTTATGGTAGATCTTATGGGCACGGGAGTTGTACCCAAATCCAGAGTTAAAGAAATAATTAAAGAGGTTTTTGATTTAAGGCCTGCAGCAATAATTGAATATCTTGATCTTTTGAGGCCGATTTATAAGAATACCTCGGCATATGGCCACTTTGGCCGGACTGAGCCGGAATTTACCTGGGAAAAAACAAACATGAAAGATATTATTAGAGAAAAAGCAGGGCTATAAAGGAGATAATAAGATATAATGGATTATGATATTAAGGATATTAAGCTTGCAAAGCAAGGCGCTCTTCGAATTGAATGGGCTAACCAGAGCATGCCTGTTCTGAAGAACCGCATAAAGGAAAGGTTTACAAAGGAAAAACCATTAAAAGGCTTAACTCTTGCTGCCTGTCTTCATGTGACAACTGAAACGGCATCTCTTATGAAAACTTTAAAAGCAGGGGGCGCTAGTGTTTTTCTTTGCGCTTCAAACCCCCTGAGCACACAGGATGATGTGGCGGCATCTCTTGTAAAGAATGACAAAATTTCTGTTTTCGCCATAAAGGGTGAGGATAATAAAACATATTACAGTCACATTAATTCAGTCCTTGATGCCGGACCTCAGTACACAATGGATGATGGCGCCGACCTTGTTTCTACTATTCACTCAGAAAGGTCTGAGGTTTTGGAGCAGGTGAAGGGGGGCACCGAGGAAACCACAACCGGAATTATTCGGCTTAGAAGCATGGCTGTCGATGGAGTCCTGAAATATCCTATTATTGCCGTGAATGATGCAAAAACAAAGCACTTTTTTGATAATCGTTATGGTACAGGCCAGAGTACCCTGGATGGAATCATACGCGCAACAAACCGCCTGATTGCCGGTACGAATTTCGTTGTTTGTGGCTATGGATGGTGTGGAAAGGGCCTTGCGATGCGGGCAAAAGGGATGGGCGCAAATGTTATTGTAACCGAAGTTGATCCCACTGCCGCTCTTGAAGCTGTAATGGATGGTTTTAGCGTGATGCCGATCAGTAAGGCAGCAAAAATCGGCGATATTTTCTGTACTGTTACCGGCAATATAAATGTTATAAGAAAAAGTCACTTTAACATTATGAAACATGGCGCTATTATAGCAAATTCCGGTCATTTTAATGTTGAGCTTGATCTCGAAGGATTAAAGAGCATTACAAAGTCTTTAAGAACAATAAGACCTTTTGTGGATGAACATACTCTTGAAAATGGCAGAATAGTAAATGTTCTTGGCGAGGGCAGGCTTATAAATCTTGCTGCTGCCGAAGGGCATCCGTCAAGTGTTATGGATATGAGCTTTGCCAACCAGGCTTTAAGTATAGAATATATGGTAAAAAGTAAAAAATCTTTTGAAAAAGATGTTTATCCGGTACCCGAAGAAATAGATATGGAGATTGCAAGAGAAAAACTGGCAGCAATGGGAATTGCTATTGATGATCTGACTGCTGAACAGAAAAAATACCTGGCATCATGGACAATGGGAACTTAAGTCTTTAAACTAAAAAATCGCTCAATTTAGTAAGGTGTACCCATGCTTAAAGTAAAAGATATCATGACAGAAGATCTGATCACTGTTTTGCCTGATGCGGAAATCGCTCAAGCCACAAAGCTCATTTTGAAAAAAGGTATCAATGGCGTCCCTGTGGTGGATGAAATGGGAAGTCTGGTGGGGATCCTTTGCCAGAGTGACCTGATCGCGCAGCAAAAAAAGCTTCCCGTTCCCTCCTTTTTTACTATTCTTGATGGGTTTGTTCCGTTAACTTCTATAAAGCAGCTTGAAAGAGAGGCTCAGAAGATAGCGGCTACGACCGTTGCCCATGCCATGACTCCAAATCCTGTCACCGTTCGGCCCGAGACAAGTGTTGAAGATGTGGCCGCCTTGATGGTGGGTAAGAATTTTCATACCCTTCCTGTGGTGGATGAAGGGAAGCTGGTAGGGATCGTGGGAAAGAAGGATGTGCTAAAAACGCTTATGCCCTGAGCGCTGAACTTATTACAATTAATATATTATGGGGCGCTGAACTTATTACAATTAATATATTATGGGAGAAACAACATGATACATCAAAGTGTAATTACTGATTTTTGTCAAAACCAATATATGCCTGAAATTGATCCATCGGCCTGCATTCACCCCGTTGCGACAGTTATCGGACGTGTTTCGGTTGGCAAGCGTGTTATGGTTTCGCCTTTTTCATCGGTGCGGGGCGATGAGGGACAGCCGATTTTTGTCGGAGACGAAGCGAACGTGCAGGAAGGGGTGATCATCCATGCACTTGTAACAGAGCAC
>JAFDFV010000519.1 GCA_019309665.1 Deltaproteobacteria bacterium
TAATATTTTCAAGTATCTTAAGGCCGTCTATAAGCCCAGGCCCCCTGTATGAATTAATAGATGTCCGGTTGGCTTTGTCATATGAGGCCTTGAATATCAAGGGGATATCCAATTCCCGAGTAAGTTCTTTAAGATATGACGCTATCTCAAAAGTAGTATCATAATCTTCTATCACACACGGGCCTGAAATCAAAACAAGGGGTGAGGCCTGGCCAATCAATATATCATTAATTTTTACAATATTTCCCATAAGTTAATACCTAAGATAAGCGATTAGCTCTTAGCAATTAGCGGTTAGCTCATATTATTTCGGTGGTTACAAGCCGATTCGATTTTCACCCATCGGGTGAAATATTATTGTTTAATAACATCCTGATATAGTTTGACTAATAGCTAAAAGCTTCATTTTAGTTGATAGTTATCAGGAACCAAGTATTAATTAGTGCCTGAACGAAAACCCCTCTTTTTGTCATTTCGACCGAAGGGAGAAATCTTGTAGTCGTTTACAGCTTGAAATTAGAAATTAATCAAATTATCGCGCACATATTTAAAAGTCAAGGAACGAAAAACTTTGCCTTGATTACAACTTTTTAAACTGTTATTGTTTTTTTTTAAATCAAGAAGGAAGAGTCATCCCAGTTAAGAAAGGTCATTATAATATATTGAGAACTAAAGAAAAAAAAACAAAACAGCGGTTTATTATACTATTATGCATTATTCTTGCCATCCCGGTTGCGTGGATCTTGATTACCAGACTTGAAGGCGGCAAGCCATCCATCGAGATAGATTTTTTATCTCAGACAACAGGAGCCTCTCAAGAACTCTCAATTTCAGTTGCGGATATGAAAAGCGGCCTGAGAAGGGTATGGATAGGCCTTTTACAAAACGGCATGGAAACTGTTTTACTTGAAAAGGATTTCCCGGATAAAGGTCTTGTTGTCGGGGGCAACAAATATGAAGAGACCTTCAATGTTAAGATAGATCCTGATAAAAGGGGAATAAAAGACGGTAAAGCTATTCTGCGTATTGTTGTGTGTGATTTTTCCTGGCGGCATTGGTTTAAAGGAAACCGGACATATCTTGAAAAAAACATAATTATCGACACAAAACCGCCTGAAATAGATATTATAAGCAGATTTCACAATATTAACCAGGGCGGGGCTTGTCTCGTAATATATAAATTATCAGAACAATGCAGTAAAAGTGGAGTTTATGTTGAAGAGAATTTTTTCCCCGGTCATTCAGGACAGTTTAAGGATAAAAACATTTTAATGGCCTTTTTTGCTCTAAATTATAAGCAAGGGCCTGGAACAAAGATCTTTGTTAAAGCAATTGATCATGCAGGCAACACTTCAAAAGCAGGTTTCAAACTGGAAAATACCTGAATTTGATATTTATACTCAGCAAGATTCCGAATTAACAACAAAAGACAAATTCCTTAAGGTCAACCAGGATATACGAAAGCAAAGCTACAATAAAGTAATTAAATTAGTTGAAAAAACCGACGAGGTTTTATACTGGGACGGAGTATTCTTAAGGCTTCCAAAATCGGCAAACAAAGCGGGTTTTGCTGATAATCGCGTTTATAAATATAAAAATAAAATAATTGACCGTCAAATTCATCTTGGTATAGATCTCGCTTCAATTGCACAATCACCAATTCCGGCAGCCAACAGTGGAAAGGTTGTATTTGCCGGACTAATAGGTATCTACGGAAAAACTCTAATTATTGATCATGGTTTTGGGTTGCAGAGCATGTATGCTCATTTAAGTAGTTATAATGTAAAAGAAAACCAGATGGTATCTAAAGGTGAAATCATAGGCCGTACCGGCATCACTGGGCTGGCCGGCGGTGACCATCTCCATTACAGTATTCTTATTCATAATACTTTTGTAAATCCTATTGAATGGTGGGATAAGGCATGGATAAAAAATAATATTTCAAGCAAAATAAATAAGGCCGAAGAAGATTGGAAAAGTTCACCACGGAACGACACGGAGTTTCACTGAAAATTGTAAACAATGAGTAAAAAGTGCTTAAAGTGAGCTAACGTGCCTAAAATGCCTAAAGTTATGGTACGCCTTCGGCGTGCTAATTGATAACCCAAAGCTACAAGAGTTTGTCCTTTCGTGTATTTATGTCTTAAGAAATATATAAAATGGCAGCATTCCTTAACTTTAGGCACTTTAATATACTTTAGCTCACTTTAGGCACTTATGCACTGAAGGTGCGCTAATTAAAAATATCGTTAAATAGTTGAGTAGGGAAATATTTGTTGATAATTCAGTGTAATTCCGTGAAAATCCGTGGTGAACTATTACTGAAAATTTAAGGAATCCTATGGTGAAAAAATATAAAATAAATAAGACCTATCAGGAAATCAACGAAAAGATCAAATCAGGTAAGGTTGTTGTAGTTACAGCGGAAGAAGTAATTGATATTGTTAAGCAGGAAGGGGCTGTTGAAGCCGCAAGGCATGTTGACGTTGTGACAACAGGGACTTTCTCTCCCATGTGCTCTTCAGGAGCTTTTATTAATTTTGGACAATCTGTTCCAGGTATAAGAGCCTCAAAGGTATGGCTTAACAAGGTTCCTGCGTATGCCGGACTGGCTGCCGTTGATTGCTTTATAGGTGCTACGGAATTGTGCGAAGATGATCCTTTAAACAAGGTCTATCCTGGTGAATTTAAATATGGCGGTGGGCATGTTATACAGGAGCTGGCAGCAAAAAAAAAGGTGCATTTAAAGGCGACATCATATGGAACATCGTGCTATCCTAACCAGATGATCGAAAAAGATATAACTCTGCGCACAATCCCCAATGCCGTTCTTTGCAATCCTAGGAATGGGTATCAAAATTATAACTGCGCAGTAAATCTGACGAAAAAAACTGTTTATACATACATGGGAACTCTCAAGCCCAAAGCCGGCAACGCAAACTATTGCTCTGCAGGACAATTGAGCCCGCTTTTAAATGACCCTTATTATGAAACAATTGGTCTTGGAA
>JAFDFV010000134.1 GCA_019309665.1 Deltaproteobacteria bacterium
TCATATCAACTGGGTGATTCTTGACAGCGACTGGGAGGCAGAATTCTGCCGCGTGGCGGAATCCCATCCAAAAGTAAAGGCATATGTCAAGAACCATAACCTTGGGCTGGAAGTTCCCTACCGCTATGGATCTGAGATGCGGACATACCTGCCTGATTTCATTGTCCTGATTGATGATGGCCGGGACAATCCCCTTAATCTGATTGTCGAAATCAAGGGATATCGCCGTGAAGATGCCAAGGAAAAAAATCCACTATGGAGACCTACTGGGTCCCGGGGGTAAATAACCACGGGCATTATGGCCGCTGGGCGTTCGCTGAATTCACTGAAGTTTACCGGATCGAGGCTGATTTTAATTTACCGGATCGAGGCTGATTTTAAAGCAAGGGTTGAAAAGGAATTTAACAAAATGATCAATCAGGTATTAATAACGGGAAAGGTTTAATTAGGATGCCCGCCACTCGTCTGAAAATATTCATCAGTAGCGTCCAAAAGGAACTCGCAGAAGAACGGCGTGCGGTGAAGGATTTTATCACCCATGATCCTCTCCTGAGCCGGTTCATATCCGATGTGTTTCTGTTTGAAAATATTCCTGCCGGAGACCGCAAGCCTGACGATATCTACTTGGGCGAGGCCGAACAGTGTGACATCTACCTTGCCATTCTCGGTAACAAGTATGGATGGAAAAACGAGGACGGAAAATCGCCGACTGAACTGGAATTTGAGCACGCCACCATAACTCATCGCGAACGGCTGGTATTTGTAAAGGGCAATGACGACAAGGCGCGTGAAGTGGATATGGCCAAACTGGTGAGCAAAGCAGGCCGCCAGGTCACCCGACGCCGTTTTTCAGATATATCCGGCCTGGTCCGCGAGGTTTACGCCAGTCTCGTCGAGAGCCTGGAGAATCGTGGTGGGATCAGATCCACGCCGTTTGATGACAGTGTGTGTGACGGAGCAACACTCCGGGATATCGACCACGCGGAGGTGAAGGCTTTTGTTGAAACAGCCGAGGCCGCAGGCCGGCTAAAATTTAAAGGGTCTCGCGCCCCGAAAGCGGTTCTGCAAAATTTCAATTTGCTGCGGGATGGCCTGCCCACGAACGCAGCCATGCTTTTGTTTGGGAAGAATCCGCGAAGGTTCTTCAACAATGCGCAAGTTCATTGCTTTTATTTCCATGGCACAGAAAAGCGCAAGCCCATCGCATCCCAACAGCCTTATGAGGGAAGACTGTTCGAAGTAATCAATCAGGCGGTGGAGTTCGTTCTGGGCAAGATCGACCGCAGGGTGGGTACGCGCGCGACAAGCACGCAGACTCCCGTTACGTTCGAGATCCCTCGTCCTGTCATCGCCGAGGCCATCGTCAATGCGGTTGCCCACAGGAATTACCGAAACAATGGATTTGTCCAGATCATTGTCTTTGCAGATCGCATTGAGGTATGGAATCCCTGTGAACTGCCTCCCGGTCTGACCCCTGACCTGTTGCGGAAACCCCATGGTCCGATACCGCGTAACCCATTGATCGCCGAACCGCTATTCCGGGTTAAATATGTGGAAAAAGCAGGGACCGGCACAACGGATATGATTGCCGATTGTCGGAAAGCGGGACTTCCTGAACCCGACTTCGAGCAACGCGGTCCCCATTTTGTTGTGACGTTGTGGCGGGACTGGCTGACGGAAGCAGTGATGGATAAACTGAGTTTGACGGATCAGGAACGAAAGCTTGTTTCATTGCTTAAGGTTCGTGGCAGGATTGGCAACAAGGAATATCAGGAAGCGTTTGAGGTGTCGAAACCCACGGCATCAAGGCATCTTGATGTCCTCGCAGGCAAGGGCGTTTTAACCAGAATTGGGACAACGGGAAAAGGAACATATTATGTGATCTCACACAAAGGGCTCATAAAGGGCTCAAAAGGCTCATGATACAAAGGACTCATAAAGGGCTCAAGGGACTCATACCACTTAAAGTCCGATATATGGGTATCAGATCAACATGGTAATCTGGGCAATTGAACCCGTCATAAACCCGCCATGGCGATTAGAAGTATAAAATCGTCAAGCTCCTCATAAAGGGGTATACTGATGCTGTGTCTAAATATAAAACGGTTGCGGAAATAACAAGAACCATCAACACTGGATTGAATTATGCCATGCAAAAGAAAAAAATAATCGGTGTAACCAGCAGGTACGTCATCATTTCAAAGAAAAAATAGGTCTTTAAACAAATCAAGATTAAAGGAGGTATATTATGCGATTGATCGAATGGGAAGTGGCTGAGGATGGCTATGAAGAGCAGATTATGTCCCAAAGGAAAAGAGGGAGCTTGCTGCCGAAGAGGGTATTAGCACAGAAAACAAGCAGAAAGTGACCTTCCGGATAATGAATCTAAAAACAGGAGAATCCTACATTGGTCGGTTGTCCATTACCGGAAATCATCAAGTCTATTTACCAGCAGAAATACAAAAGATGCTAAAGGATTCATGGACAGTCCGAATCCAGATTCTGGGCGGGTGAAAAAAGTAGGCGGAATAGCCGGCAGAAGAACGGAAGTATAAGCAACATTTCGATGTTTTGGTTTCCTCTGTTTTTCTTAGTATAAATAATTAGATAGCGTACATTAACAGGATATGAAACGCATGAAATCATGGGCGTCCCACTGGATTCCCCCAGAGAAGTTGGACAACGCTAGAAGATTAATCTATGAACTTGACAACATTATTATTAACCCGTCAATAGATCAAATCGATTCTGTCTTGAAGTTGATTGAGATACTTGACCCTGAAGTACAGGGAGAAATTCTGGCTACCAAACCGGAACTCCCTAACAGAACAGTAGATACGAAAGTTAACGCATTTAAAGTGCGTCCGGTTAAAGCTACAGGTGCTCCGGTAACTGATGCTGACCTTGCAGAGACTCCCGAAATTGTCTTTACAGAAGCGATAATAGCAAAGGCAGCGGAATTGAACCATGATGTTGTGGATATATTCACATGGGTAAGATTCAATATAGATTACGAACCCTACTACGGAAGTATGAAGGGTTCAAACGAAACATTAGTTGATATGGCAGGTAATGATTGTGATCAGAGTTCTTTTTTGTTAGCATTATTGAGAGCATCTGGTATACCTTCCAGGTACGTCAGGGGAGATGTTGAACTCAAGATAGAAGACCTGATGAACTGGACTGGTGGGAAGACACCAGAGGCCGCAGTAGCAATAATGCAGCGGAACAAAATTCCTACTACCATCATTTATAAGTTTGACGCAATAGAAGGAGTAATCTTTGACCATATATGGGTTGAAGCATTTGACGGTCATAACTGGAGACTGATGGATCCTTCCTTCAAAACATATATTTATACCGAGGGAATGGCTTTTGACCTTGATGACTCAGCTATGGCTTCGTTTGCTGATTCAATAAGCGAAGTAAATGAAAATATCTATCTTATTGATCATAATGCAATGAAAACGTCTCTTGAAGCACAAGGAGATTGGTTAAAAGGAATTGCCGGAAATTCAACTGTTGGTGAATTCCTATGAAAAAGGGAAATACTTATATCAGAGAAGAAAAGTTTGCCGCCATATCTGGCAAGAGAAATCATCGGCGACAGAAAACCTGCCGAGGAATTTGCTGAAATGCCTGAAGGTATGAGAATTAAATTTAGGGCAATAATGCCAGGTGGTAGTGTGTATGAAACTTCTCTAGCCACAATGGCTGGGAAAAGAGTGTCATTCTTTTATGTCGCAGCATACCCAGGGCATCAAGCATATCTTGATGAGATTGGAGGTATTTATAACTTAGAATGGCCATACACCGCGGCGATACGGATGAAATCTGTACTGCAAATTAATGATGTAACCGTAGCAGAAGGAGCAGTTGTCGGCCTAGCACAGTACCAGTATTTACAAGTTGGGTTCCTTAGACCCGGTATTTATGATCCATTGGATCCTGTTTGGGAAACCACAAATAAACCAGTACGTTCTGGTAACAGGTATAACATTTTCATTACTACCCAGAAAACATCCCTCCATGAAGTAAGTAGATTGGGACACGAATTAGAGGATGAAATACATAATTTCCTTTTGGATAATCCTGGACTCGAAAATACTACTGCATCCGATGATCTAATAGACAAGAGTCTTTATTTATCAGGTATGACATATTTCAGTGGTGTAGACACATATTCCGAGTATGCTTCAAAACTTGTGAATGTGGTGGCGGTAAGTCATATATCAATGGGATATGTTTGTAATGAGATAAAACCGGTTTATTTCTGGTTTTTGTTCCTTGGAATAAACAAAGGTGGGGCTCACATTGACGTTGTGAGGGGTGTCAAATGCCCGACATCTACTATCGGAAACAGTGATAATGAAGTAGACTGGATGAAAGCGGTTGGTGCTATCGGTACTGATATGGAAAGTGAGATGTTTAAAATACTATATGAACCAGATTCTGGTGAAGATGAAGTAGACGCTGTTTCAACAGGTGAAGTTCTCACAATGGCATCTATCCAGGGAATTCCTATCCATGTTCTCAAAAATCCAGCTACTCTGGAAGCAGATCTTGCAAAAATCTCTGCTCACTCTGTAGTCAAAAACCATATCAGAAGCTTCGTCAATGGTGGATATGTAGCAACAATCCCACAGCATGAGGTTGTAATAGGCAATTGGGTTGGACAGGGCTGGATTGTAGCGGATGAGACGAGTGGAGCCGCTGGTTATATGATTTGTGGGGGGTTGCATGGAGAAACCGTTGTGCTTAGTGGTGGAAGTTTGTCAAAAGCCACAGACGACTTTTTCATAACCCTCTTGAAACTAGGGAAGAAGGCATGGGCATGGGGAGACAAAAAGCTAATTGCATATACTGGAGTTATAGCTGCCGCAATACATTTAGCAGCTACTATCGCCATGATCGTGAGCGGTCATTATATTTTTGCAGGCGTTTGTTTCGCGCTGTTCGTTGTTTCAATATTGGCGGCAATAGTCCTCATAAGGCTGCTTGACAACTATGCATGGATTAGAACAAGGAGGAGAAAGTATGCCTTTGCGTGATATTCTTAAATTGCTGAGGCTGTATTTACTTATTGCGCTGAAAAAACTCATCTGTTTGATTAAGGAAGATGGTAAGGATGATGATTGCGGCGAAATAAATAATCCTAACAGATTCTTGTAAATTCTTATAATCGGTACCGTTGTTTAACCGCAATGGTACCGGAATAGGAGGCTGCCAAAGAAAAGAATAGGGTCAAGTCTACTATTGACCCATGGAAGATAAAAGAATGGGGTCAAGTCTACTATTGACCCATGGAAGATAAAAAAGCACAGTAAGCAGCATATTACGAAGAGTTTCGAGGCTTAAAAAACATGACAGAAAAATTAAAAGCCAGATAAGGAAAATACAAGACAGCATTTATAAGGGTCAAAGGCAGACTTGACCCCTTTTAAGGCAGACTTGACCCCTTTTCCTTACAATATCAACAGTGATGAAAAGACTTCTGACCGGTCATGCAATGTATTTCAATCGCAAACATAATCGTGTGGGGCATCTATTTCAAAATCGATATAAATCCATTCTTTGCCAGGAAGATGTTTATGCGCTTGAACTGATAAGATATATTCATTTGAACCCACTTCGGGCCAAAATAATACCTGACCTTAAGTTTCTGGATAAATATACGTACAGCGGTCATGCTGCCATAATGGGAAAGAAAAAGAATAATTGGCAGGATACCGATTATGTTCTCAAATTATTTAATTC
>JAFDFV010000135.1 GCA_019309665.1 Deltaproteobacteria bacterium
GAAAAGGCGTGGCAAAGAAGATGTTTTTGCCGGATATTATGACGGGCAAAATAGAGTTGTGATTGTGCCACGAAATAAAAGGAGTATCCCAAAAGGAACATTAAGTTCTATTTGGAGACAGGCTGGTATTAACAGAGAAGTTGCGGGAAAAATTTGGAAAAAACGCAATAAATAGACGGTTGCAGATTGCAACCACAGAATCAAGAGCAGGGGGGCGTCTATGTGCTGCCTGTCATGCGGATAGACGCTGTTATTATTGCCTTAAACCAGATCAAAGACAAAAAATATTTTGAAAAATGTCAGGGCTCAGGAAAAGAGATTTATCTGTTCGGAGTTGAGTTTGCGGACACTCCCTAATTCACAATTCCAGCTTTGCGATGCCACCTTGACACCGATGCCACACACTCGCGCTTCTGCTGACCGTGTTTTTCGTAATTTTAGGCGCGCGTGGACAAATTGCTCTGATGTGGTTCCATCGTTTTTGGAAAACAAATTTTATGCTTTTGTGGAGATAATGGATTCCCACCTTCGTGGGAATGACGAGTCCCTGATACGATATTTCACGCATGACATTAGTGTGGGTGTTGTGTTAGGAATGAAGTTTTGAGAGGCAAAACAATCATTGTCTATTAATGTTGAGAATGCGAAATATGAGCTTACGCGCGGAAGAAGGCTTGCGCGTAATACAGTACTCAATCTTATAGGTCTTGGCGCACCATTGGTGGTGGCTATTTTTGCGATTCCATTTCTTATTGGCGGCCTCGGGACGGATCGTTTCGGCATTTTGACCCTTGTGTGGGCCGCCATCGGTTATTTTGGCTTGTTCGATCTGGGATTGGGGCGTGCGCTAACGCAGATAGTAGCCAAAAAGCTGGGGACAGATCGGGAGCAAGAAATACCCACATTAGTTTGGACTTCTCTCTTTGCAATGTTGGTTGTGGGCTTGTTAGGAACGGCAGTCGTGTTTTTGCTTTCCCGGTGGTTAGTTATGACAACGCTTAAGATTCCTCCAGTGTTGCAAAGTGAAACTCTGGATGTTTTCTATCTCATGGCCTTGTCTATTCCTGTTGTAGTGACAACTGCTGGGCTGCGTGGAGTCTTGGATGCTCACCAACGTTTTGGCCTCACCAACTGTGTCCGTATCCCCATGGGAGTGCTTATCTTTCTTGGGCCGCTATTAGTCTTGCCCTTTTCCAGGAATCTTTTCTCAGTAGCGGCTGTTTTGGTAGTCATCCGAGTGATTGCCTGGGTGGCTTATCTGATGCTATGTTTTTATGTTGTTCCGGCTTTGCGTTGCGGCGTTGTAGTGAAAGGTACAATGCTGCGACCACTCATCCGCTTCGGCACTTGGATGACCGTGACCAACATTGTTAGTCCACTTATGGTTTATCTGGATCGATTCTTAATCGGTGCGGTTCTCTCCGTGTCTGCTGTGGCCTATTATGCTACTCCATACGAGGTGGTGACGAAACTTTGGATTATTCCTGTAGCCGTTGTTGGCGTCTTGTTTCCTGCTTTTTCCACCAGTTTCGTTCAAGACCGAAGTCGAACAGCTCTACTGTTTGACCGTGGGGTCAAGTACGTTTTTATGACCTTGTTTCCTCTGACGCTGCTCATTGTAACCCTGGCTTATGAAGGACTTGACCTTTGGCTTGGTGAAGAGTTTGCACAAAACAGCACCCGCGTGGTGCAATGGCTGGCCGTTGGGGTATTTATTAATAGCTTGGCGCACGTGGCATTTTCGTTAGTGCAGGGTGTCGGGCGGCCAGACATCACTGCAAAGTTACATCTTGTCGAATTGCCATTCTATCTGATCTCACTCTGGTGGCTTGTGGCTGCATATGGCATTGAGGGGGCTGCGATTGCCTGGGTGGTACGAATAGTCATAGACACCGGATTTTTGTTTGGTATAGCACATCGGTTTTTGCCTGCCAGAAAATTAACTACGTTACGAGCAATAGTAACCATAGGGAGTGCTTTGCTCATACTGGCCTTGGCAACTTTTCCGGTAGGCCTTGCCATGAAGGGGCTATTTCTCTTGCTGATACTACCCGCCTTTGCTATAATTACATGGTTTTTTGTTCTGATTGCGGAAGAACGAGTGCTTATATTGGATCAATTCAAAACAATTCAGATGTCTGATTGACGGCAGAATGTCAGATGATTGATAAAGATAACACTGGTAAAAGTTGGGGCCATAGACTTTACGGGACAGATTGGAGAGGCCTGGAACCGCCACGACATTTATATGTGTTCAGTATCAAAGACTTGCTCCGTCTAACAAAAAAACCGGCTTCCAAGAGCTGAAAGCATGGACATCCATACGTGGCGGGAGTTGGCTATTCATAGGAAGCCGATCTATTCGAATAAAAGGAAGCTATGTTGTCGGAAGCCCACAATCAATTCCTGTTCTCTTTTGGGCACGCTGTATGCAGTTCGCCGAATGGGCTATTTTGAAAGTGAGGCATCTGAGCGGAGAGGAAATTGGTTTGGTGCTGAAAAAATGAGGAACTTTTATGGCTACATCCATAGATATTATTATCGTAAACTGGAACTCAGGCGAACAGTTACGCAAGTGTCTAGAATCCATAGTATTTTGCAATAAGGATAGTTATGAATTAAACCAAATAGTTGTGGTAGACAACGCATCAAGTGATGAGTCCATGGATAAGCTCAATGTGTTTAACCTGCCTTTGAGTGTTATCGCTAACGCGGAAAACCATGGATTCGCAGTAGCCTGCAATCAAGGCGCGAGGGGGAGTGAGGCGGATTATTTGTTGTTTCTTAATCCTGATACCCGTCTTTTTGAAGATTCTTTAATTAAACCTCTTACCTTTATGGAACAACCGGATAATCAAAATATAGGCACAGCAGGCATCCAGCTTGTGGATGAAAACGGCAGGGTTGCCCACACCTGCGCACACTTTCCAATGCCTGGTATGTTCCTTTCTAAGATGTTGGGGCTTGACAAGCTTTTTCCTCAATATTTCCCAAGTCACTTTATGAGCGAGTGGGACCACTGGGAAACCTGCCAGGTTGACCACGTTATGGGCGCTTTCTTTCTGATCCGCAGGCAATTATTTGAATCCTTAGGCGGGTTTGATGAGCGTTTTTTTGTCTATCTTGAAGACTTAGATCTATCATGGCGTGCTTACAAAGCCGGCTGGAAGACCATTTATCTTGCAGATGCCCAAGCCTATCATAAGGGTGGAGGCACTTCGGATCAGGTCAAGGCAACGAGGCTTTTTTATTCTTTGAGAAGCCGGATTCAATACGGATATAAACATTTTAATTGGCTTTCTGCAACATTTTTAATGGTAGGCACTCTTTTCTTTGAGCCTTTTTCCAGGCTTGCGCTAGCCATATGGAAGCGGTCCCTAACAGAGGCAAAAGAGACATTAAAGGGCTTTGTGCGTTTATGGGGGAGTATGCCGGTGATGGTATTCTTTGCGAATAGGGGCAAAACGAAATGAAGATCCTTCTTCTTAGTCGTTACAGTCGTCTTGGTGCGAGCAGCCGGCTTCGAAGCTACCAGTATCTGCCTTATCTAAAGGCTCAGGGTATTGACGTTACTGTGGCTTCTTTGCTGGGAGACGAATACATAAAAAACTTATACACGGGCAGGCGTGTCAATTTGTTATCTGTTATTGGCGCCTATGTTCGAAGGATTACTTGTCTACTCAAAAGTAATCGTTTTGATTTGTTGTGGATCGAATACGAAATATTGCCCTGGCTTCCTGCATGGGCAGAGAGGATTCTTGCTTGCTTCGGTATTCCCTATATTGTTGATTATGATGACGCTATTTTTCACCGTTACGACATGCATCAATGGCGCATGGTGCGTAGAATATTGGGTGACAAGATTGATAAGGTCATACATCAAGCAACCCTTGTGATTGCTGGTAACAGGTACCTGGCGGATCGAGCAAGAAGGGCAGGGGCCAGATGGATTGAATGCCTGCCTACAGTGGTCGATTTAAAGCGGTATCGCGTGGATCCGAATCGCAAAAAGTCTGTGGTTAACTTCGGTTGGATAGGATCACCTACTACGGCCAAATATCTTTATCTCGTAACTCATGCCTTCGCCAAGGTATGCAGTGATATAAATGCACGGTTAGTTCTCGTAGGTTCGGGACAAGTTCAATTAGATGGTATCCCTACTGAAATTCGGACGTGGTCGGAAGAGACTGAGGTCAAAAATATTCAGGACTTTGATGTTGGCATAATGCCTATACCCGATGATCCTTGGACACGCGGTAAATGTGGCTACAAGCTGATCCAGTATATGGCATGCGGTCGGCCTGTGATAGCCTCTCCAGTAGGCGTGAATCAACAAATTGTCGAAGATGGCGCAAATGGGTTCTTGGCTATAACTGTTTCTGATTGGGTACATGCACTAAAAACTCTGGGTAATGACTATGAGCTGAGAGATCGTATGGGCAAAGCTGCTCGGGCAAAAGTAGAATCCCAATATTCCTTACAGGTTGCTGCACCGCGTTTGGCGGATTTGATGCGTAACATGGTCAGCGAGTTTGAGTAAATGTGCGGAATTATCGGATTTATAAGTAAAAAAATTCAACTCTTTCAAGAGAATGCTTCCACAAGCTGCTTTAAGCCTGCATCACCGAGGCCCGAATGATTCGGGTCTTTTTTTTGCTCCAAAGGCCGGTGTTGGCTTGGAGCACAGGCGGCTGTCGGTGATTGATTTGTCTGCTGCCAGTGGTTATAGATATTAGTTGTTATGTTGTTTGGTTGATTATGAAATTAACCACTTCCAAACAGGAAGAAAAGTTATTTCCATTCCATCTTCAATCGTTTTTCCCGCAAAGTCTCTGGTAACAATAAGGGCTTTCTTTAGATTAAATTCAGATGCGGCTTCTAATATCCCGCGAATTTCTCTGGCATGAGTCTTTTTTTCAGATATATCTGCGCATACCTGGATAAGCTCTGTTATTTTTGTTCCTTATTATTTGACAACAAAATCTATTTCATAATTGTGAGGAGACTTCCAGTAGTAGACCTCTTTTCCCTGGCGCAGTAGTTCAATGAATACAATGTTTTCATAAATCCGTCCTGTATCAAGTGAAAATTTAAAGGAAATGGAACGGGCAAGGGCTGTATCAACGCAGTATATCTTTGATGGGTTATAAATTTGTTTTTTTAAAGAATAATCAAATAAGTTAACACGAAAGAAAAGGTAGGCGTTCTCCAGGTATTCCATAAAATATTTTATAGTATTGGTGCTTTTTGCACTTATCATGCTTGCCAGGTTTCTGTAACTGCACAAATTTCCGATGTTTGTGGCCAGGTATAGGGCCAATTCTTTCGTCTTCAAAATTAAAATACATGATATTAGCCCATCTTTGCGAAAAAACACCGAGAAATAGCATCTTTTGAGCATATTTTATGGCACCACAAAATATTATCCTAATAAAATCACTCTATTACGAAACAAGTTTGCATAATTTCT
>JAFDFV010000136.1 GCA_019309665.1 Deltaproteobacteria bacterium
TATAGCTGGTGCCGAAGGCCGGACTTGAACCGGCACGGGTCTCCCCACTACCCCCTCAAGATAGCGTGTCTACCATGTTCCACCACTTCGGCATATTGTAATTATCAGCGTTGAGAACTTTTCTCTGCCTGAACTGGTGAGTCAGGCTGGGAGGTCTCCGGCTCTGAAGCCGGTGCTGTTTTTGTTGCTTCTTCTTTCTGCACTGGTTCCTGCGCCGGCAAGCTTTTTTCAGGCTCGGCATGCTGCTCTATTGGGGTTTTTGTGTCAATCATAATAGAATCTCCGGTTTTATTACCGGACATGTATGCAAGCCCCAAAGATGTTAGCATAAATATTATAGCTGCCGCTGTTGTCGCTTTGGTTAAAAAAGTTGACGCACCTGTGCTTCCGAAAAGAGTCTGACCGGAACCGCCTCCAAAAGCAGCCCCCATATCAGCTCCTTTTCCTGTCTGCAACAAAACGATCATAATTAAAGCTATACAGACTATGACATGTATTATTATTAATATTAGTGACATATTACCGTTTCAATGTTTATATATTGTAATTGACAATCTTGCTGAGAGTGTCAGGATTCAGGCTTGCCCCCCCGACGAGTGCTCCATCAATATCAGGCATGGCCATAAGTTCTGAAATATTGTCTGGCTTTACACTGCCTCCATACAGTATTCTGATGGAACTGGAAAGCCTGTCTCCAAATTCTTTTTCAATTAAAGAACGCAAAAATAAATGAACCTCCTGGGCCTGTTCCTTGGTTGCTGTTTTGCCTGTTCCTATTGCCCATACAGGTTCATATGCTATGACTATTGTCCTTAGATCATCCAGAAGAAAACTTTTTAACCCCTTTTTTAACTGTTTGTCAAGTACAGAAAATGTATAACCTGATTCCCGTTCTTTTTCAGATTCTCCAACACATAGAATTGGTATTAATCCAAATCCTAATGCAGCCCTGACTTTTTTATTGACAGTATCGTCGGTCTCGCCAAAATACTGCCGCCGTTCTGAATGACCTATGATTACATATTTACATCCTGCTGATACAAGCATACCGGGTGATATTTCTCCTGTATAGGCACCCTCTTTTTCCCAGAAAAGATTCTGTGCACCAAGCGAAATACAGCTCTCCCTGATAATATCTGATACAGAGGAAAGCGCTGTAAACGGAGGTGCAATCATAACATCTTTCCCACTAGTTCCAGATAAAAGTTTTACAAGCTGTTCTGATGTTTCAACAGCTTCGGAAATTGTTTTAAACATCTTCCAGTTTCCGGCAATAAAAGGTCTGCGATTTTCCATCTATTTCACCCCCTATGAGGCTATTTCAAAATTTGGGCGGCAAAGTAAAAAGCTTCAGTTTCAAGGCACGCAAATCCTGAGCAGAGAGACGTACTTGTAGCTACGTCGCAATGACGAAGGATGCAGCGCAACGCAGAAAATGGACTTTTTACGAAGCCGTCATAATTAAAGTTGCGATCCAATCATAGCTGCCAGATCCACCATCCTGTTTGAGTATCCCGTTTCATTGTCATACCATGAGAGCACTTTAACCATGTCATCTACTACCTGAGTTGTTTCAGAATCAACAATGGAAGACAACGTCGATCCGTTGAAATCAGAAGATACAAGCGGAATATCGCAATATCCAAGTATGCCTGAAAGAACTCCTTCCGAAGCGCTTTTGAGGGCCTGGTTTACATCGGGAACTGTAACTCCTGATTTTTCAACGGTCGCCACAAAATCAACAATAGAAACATTCGGTGTAGGAACTCGAATAGCGAGCCCGTTTAACTTGCCTTCCAGTTCCGGCAGTACAAGAGATACTGCTTTTGCAGCACCGGTTGTCGTTGGAATCATGGAAAGAGCTGCAGACCTGGCCCTTCGAAGGTCCTTATGCGGAAAATCGATAAGGCGCTGATCACCTGTATAAGCATGTATGGTAGTCATTAGCCCGCATTTTATGCCAAAATTCTCAAGAAGCACCTTGGCAACCGGTGCAAGACAATTTGTGGTACATGATGCATTTGATATTATATGATGTTGCCTGGGGTCATACTGGTTTGAGTTTACACCCATTACAATTGTAATATCAGGTTCTTTGGCAGGAGCGGATATTATAACCTTTCGTGCCCCTGCAGCAAGATGCTTTGAAGCATTTTCGTGATCTCTGAACAGGCCGGTACATTCTGCAACAATATCAACATCAAGCTCTTTCCATCTCAGTTGCTCAGGATCCCTGATTGACGTAAAAGCAACCGGCCTGCCGTCAACCTCAATTGAATCTTCTTTTGCTTTAACTTCTTTACCAAGATTTCCATGAACTGAGTCATAACATAAAAGATGAGCCATTGTGGCTGAATCAGTGAGGTCATTAACAGCCACGACTTCAACGTCAGGATGATTCATTGCAGCCCTGAATATCAGTCTCCCAATCCTTCCAAAACCGTTTATTCCTAATTTAATGCTCATAATATCCCTTATTCTTGTTTAAACCTAAATTGAGCGATTTTGGGCTTGATCTGCACTGATCTCTTGCGCATCAAGGATTCGCGAAAATCCTCAACATATCCACGGGTATGCCTGCGGTTTTCGCAAACCCTTATGCATCAAGATATCAGCACATTTAAATTCCACTTGCCAGAGATATACTCTTTTTGCCAAAAGCCTCCAGGTTTACCACAAGACTGCTCAGGTCTTCATCATCTCGAATATTGGCCGCTCTTATCAAAATCGGGAGGTTTACCCCTGATAATACTTCCACATGTCCTTCTTCAAGAAAGGAATAGCTTAAATTAGAAGGAGTTCCTCCAAACATGTCTGTAAGAATTAATACGCCTTTTTTCTGATCGACTTTTTTTATTCCTTCGGCAATTTTTTTACGGAGAATTTCAGCGTTTTCGTTCAGATCTATTGAAACCGATACCATGGCCTCAGGCCTTTTTCCAAAAATAAATTCTGCCGCATCTATTAATGCATCTCCAAGATCACAGTGTGTAGTTATAACTATACCTATCATAAAACTCCTTCTCAGGTTTTGGTCGAGTGGGAATGTTACAATCTTATATCTCTGTGTGTAATCCCAACCTGTTTACCTTGTTTATCAATATGTTCATATATGGTCTGAGCAATAGAGACGGAGCGATGCCGACCACCTGTGCAACCAACTGCAATCTTTAAATAGGCCTTTCCTTCTTTTTCATATAAAGGTATTAAATAATCAAGTAAATCAAAATACTTCTCAAGAAATATAGGAGTTTCTTCATTATTCAAAACAAAATTTTTGACCTCTTCAGCTTCACCATCCAAGTCTTTCAGTTCAGGCACAAAATATGGATTTGCAAGAAAACGAACATCTATAGTAAGGTCAGCGCCATGAGGAGTGCCATATTTAAAACCAAAGGACTGGATATTTATCCTCATTGGTACCAGTTTCCTGCTTTTCTGCGCAATATTGAAGACAATGGACTTCAGCTCGTGAACGTTACAGTGGGAAGTATCGATAATTCTGCCGGCTTTTTCTCTAAGGTCTTTCAGTTGCTCCTTCTCAGCTCTTATCCCATCGAGAAGGCTTTTGCTCTGCGATAGAGGATGCTGTCTCCTTGTTTGACTGTAACGCTGTAATAATATTTTTTCATCTGCCTCAAGAAAGAGTATTTCAAAATTGTATCCTTTTTGCCTGATGGATTCGAAAACAGATGAATATTTGGAAAGCAATCCTTTCTCGCGCAGATCCATTACAAAGGCAAGCCCTGCAATTTCAGGGGCATTTTCTATAGGCAGTTCCAGAAACTTGGGGAGAAGATCAACCGGCATGTTATCTACACAATAAAAATCCGCATCCTCAAAGGCTGCAATTGCAGTACTCTTACCGGAACCCGAAAGCCCTGTAATAATAATTAGTTTTAAGTTTTTCAATTTTGTTAAAATTCATCGTCCTCATTTTTGATGATGGAAAAGATTTCATCGCTGTCAACGGCACTTAACAGCCTCTCCTTAAATGAATCATTTTTTAAAATTCTGGAAATTCGGGCAAGCAGCTTCAAATGAAGACCAGTAGAATTCTCCGGCGTTACAAGAAGAAAAAAGATGTGAGCAGGTCGTCCATCTATAGACTCAAGATCTTTCATTTTACCATGAGGAATTCCAATACCTTCACCTATGCCGGTGCTGCCGAGTCTTTCCCTCTCCATAAGAACCCGAACAATTTCCTCCTTATTAACACCTGCAATACCGGCAACAGGAATTACCAGCTCTTCAATAACTCCTTTTTTGTCAAGTGATTTCAAGTCGGAAAGAATTGCTTCTTTAGGCAAAACATCAAGAATTTTCATATCATATACACCTACATCACACCAGTATAGGACAATTGAAGATTGAAAAGTGAAAATTTGTGGTATCGCTTCGCTCTTTCAATTTAAATGAACTACTCCGAAGCTTGCTTCGAGGAATTTAAGCCAATAACTCACGAAAATCTGTGTAATCTGTGGATTAAAATTGACAAGATTCCTTCAATTTTCAATTGCTTTGGTCTTCAATATTTAATCGACAATATTCAATTTTATTCCAATCACTGGCCACCCGACCACTAACCACTATAGACTTTCAGATAATTAATTTCACAAGGCCGGAAGGAGGAAGGCGTATTAGTTATACGTCGACGACTGATAACGCAGTGAAATTATTTATCTGAAAGTCTATAGTTATGGCCGATTCTTTCTTTATGATATCTTATGCGTGAGTTTTTCATGGTTTGAATGTATTATACCTGAAGCGGATATATTTCAAAGCGCTAAAGTGTTACAAATTTATATTCTTTCATATGCTCTTTTAACCCGTATTTCACAAGCTGAGTTTGCTGCATGCGCAAGGCGCGGGCCATGAAGCTGTGGTACTTCACTGCGAATGGCCTGCAACGCAGCAGATGCGGTAAAATCGGCTTGTGAGAATACTGGTTAGCTGGTGGGCTCTATTAAACCGTAGTGGCCGTCCCTGCGTTGATATAAGACATTAACTTTTTCTGTCCTTGCATTTGTGAACACAAGAAAATTACCCTTCAAAAGATCCATTTGCATAACCGCTTCTTCAACATCCATCGGTTTATATTCGATGTTCTTGACCTTTATTTCTCTTGTGGTTTCAAAATCCATATGGGCGGTATCTTCAGCAATAATGCCCTTTTCCCTGGCTTTCGTTCCACTTCTTCGTTCTCTGTTTTTCTGCTTGCTTTTCTTAATCTGTTTCTCAAGCTTGTCTAAAACAATATCAATGGCTGAATACATATCAACCGTTTCTTCTTTACCGTTTATATTAAGCCTGTCACCAATAATATTAATTTCAGCTATATGGCGAAACTTTTCAACCGAAAGAACAACATTAGCTTCTGCTGGATTATAAAGAAATTTATCAAAGCGATTAAGCTTGTCTTGAACATATTTTTTTAAATTTTCAGAAGAATCAAGATTTTTAAAAGTTACAGATGTTTGCATGCTAAAAAACCTCCCTAAAATTGTTTGCGTTTGTTGGATGACAAAAGCTTCATCATTTCCCGATACTTAGTTACTGTTCTCCTCGCAATATTTATGTTTGATTCTTTTAAAAGTTGTGCAATTTTATCATCACTATGCGGCTTGCTTGCATCCTCGTTTAAAATAATCTGTCTAATTTTTTCCTGGACGCTGGCGGAAGCTATTGAATCGCCATTGATACGATTAATAGAACTATTAAAAAAATATTTCAATTCAAAAAGACCCTGCGGGGTATAGGCATACTTATTTGTTGTAACTCTGCTGACTGTCGATTCATGCATATCTATGTCCTCTGCAACATCTCTTAACACCATAGGCTTTAAGTACGCTATCCCTTTTTCAAAAAATTCCCGCTGAAACTTCAATATGCTTTCCATTACTCTATAGATGGTCTTCTGGCGTTGATAAATACTCTTTATCAACCAGGATGCCGAACGTATCTTCTCTCGAAGGTATGCTTTTGCTTTATCGGGAAGTTTTCCTCCACGACCTGCGAACTGTTTATAAAATGAATTTACATGAAGTCTTGGGACGCCATCGTCGTTCAGTAATATCAAAAAACCATCTTCAAATTTATAAACAAAAATATCGGGGTTAATATATTGAGGTTCTTCAACGCTGAAAGTCCGTCCCGGCTTCGGCTCAAGTTCTTTTATAATATTTACGGCCAAAATAACTTCCTGAATATTAATTTTTAAGGCACTGGCAATGGCTTTGTAATTCTTGTTTTCAAGATGATTGATATGGTTCTTTATAATATCCGTAACTATGGTATTATTCAGTTTAAAATGCTTTGCCTGCATCAGCAGACATTCTTTCAGATCACTTGAGCCGACACCTGTTGGATCAAATGTCTTTATTAGCGATAAAACCTGATTAACTTTATCAGATGAAGAACCGCTCGTGTTGATAAGCTCTTCAATAGGAATGTCAAGATAACCATCATTGTTAAGGTTTCCTATTATCAGGCTTCCAATCTTTTCTTCCTCCTCCGTTGGAAAGGTCATAAGCAGTTGCCAGAGAAGATGGTCATTCAAAGATTCTTTACGGGCTACAAATGACTCGAAATTTAGTGTATTTTTTTTCTCGGTCTCAAAAATTTTTCCGGTCGAATTGTATTCATCAATATAATTGTCCCAGTCAACAGCTTCGTTAATTTTTTCTTCTATTTTGACTTCTTTTATTGCAGGCGTATCATCAGGTGCAGCCTCGGATTGTTCTGCCGGCGATTCCTCATCGGCAAAATCCTGCACCTCCTCCAGCGCGGGATTTTCCTCGAGTTCCTGACGAATTGCTTCCACAAGCTCCAGCCTGGAAAGCTGCAAAAGCTTAATTGACAACTGGAGCTGCGGAGTCATTATCAGTTGCTGTGTTAATTTTAGCTGTTGTCGTAATTCAAGTGCCATTTTATAACCTAAATTCGTCTCCAAGATATATGCGGCGGGCAGTTTCGCTTGTCGCTATTTTTTCCGGTGATCCGGCCTCAACTACCTTTCCATCGCTTAATATATACGCTTTGTTACATACTTCAAGCGTTTCCCTTACATTATGATCTGAAATAAGTATTCCAATACCACGATTTTTAAGGTGTTCTATAATATTTTTAATATCAATTACCGCCAAAGGATCAATACCCGCAAAAGGTTCATCAAGAAGCATAAATGAAGGATTCGTTGCGAGTGCCCGCGAAATTTCCAATCGCCGCCTCTCCCCTCCTGAAAGGACACCGGCCTTTTGGTCTGCAAGATTTTTTATGCCCAACTCCTTCAGAAGCATGTTTGCACGTTCCTCCCGCTCCGATTTTGAGATAGGAAGGATTTCAAGAATAGCCATGATATTCTGTTTTGTTGTAAGCTTTCTGAATATCGAAGCTTCCTGAGGTAAATAACCCACGCCTTTACGCGCCCTCAAATACATTGGACAATCTGTAATATCCTCATCGTCAAGAAAAACCTGGCCTTTGTCAGACTTTATCATACCGATAGTCATATAGAAAGTAGTTGTTTTCCCCGCACCATTTGGTCCGAGAAGACCGACAACTCCACCGCTTTCTACGCTGAGGCTGACTGAATTTACAACTCTTTTTCCATTATATGTTTTGACCAGATTTTTTAAAGACAAAACTGACATATTAATAGCCGTTTACAGTTGACGGTTTACGGTTCACAGTTAAGATGGTTGTGTGATTCAATAAAATCAACAGGTTAAAACTTACCACAAATTCGTTATAATCAGTACTTTTTTTTGTTTTTGTCAACCGTCAACCGTGAACCGTGAACCGTGAACCGCTACTTATTCTTTGGAATAAAAAACAGCCTCAACACGCTTTTCAATACCGCTTTCAACAGTCATACGGTCTTCAGCTCTGTAAAAAGTTATTTTCTCACCGGAAACAAAATTAGTTCCGCTTGTGACCTTTGAATTCGGACCGGTTAAGACGAGAACACCTGTTTCACTTGTATATACTGCATGTTCTGCAACGGCAACTTTGTCATCAAAATTTATTATTACATTGCCGCTGGAAACAATTTTTTCTATTGACCCTTCATCCGAAGTCAAGTTTTTATTGTTATCTTCAACTTTTTTATAAAAAATCTTAAGCCTGTCCGCGGTAATAACCGTATCCTCCTGAACAGCTCTGACATTGCCGATAAATTCAGCCCATTTTGCATCGCTCTCTGCTATCAGCTTGTCTGCTGTAATATAAACCTTTTTATTTTCTTTTAAATCTTCTCCTTCGGCAAAAACAAAGCTTACCATAAAACCAGCTATAATTACAAGTGTCGCAGTCAGAACAAACAAACTTCGGACAGCAAAGCTGTTATAAGTTAATGTTTTCACTGAAAATCCCCTTTACATTTCCCTCAAGCATGGTTTTTTTTGTATTTAAATCAAAAGAAATCGTATCTGCCGTTAATTTTTCCGAATCACTGCTTATTTCCACAAAAACATGTGAAAAAAGTATACGATTGGTATGCTCGTAATTTAATTTTTCGGTCTTAAGCACATAATTATCATTTTTTACCACAACATTGCCGAAAACTTCAATGTCATTTGAATCTGTATGTAAAAATCCCTTTTCCGCTGTAAGGTAAGCTTCTTTCCCGTCTTTCATATAAAAAACTACAGAAAGATCATCTAGTATCAACTGCTTTTTTTCATCAAGTAACCTGGCTGAGCTTGCATCCAGGCTCCATTCAATTACTCCATCACGCGTTGCAGTTTGATGAACCTTGCCTAATGACATCTTTGCCGCGCTCCGTATTGCGGATTTAAGCCCGGCAGTTTCATCTAACATGCTGCGATACGCTAAAAAAACCGCAATTATAATACCTAATGAAATAATAATAATTGAAATTAAAAAGAACTTCAATTTTCTGGGATTCTGATTTTTCACATCAGCCATTCAGCTACTAATGGAATTTTATCCCAAAGTCCTTGAGTTTTAAGAATTGCTTCGCAGACTTCTCTGACAGCTCCAGCTCCGCCATTTGCAGAAGTTACCATGCATGCTTTTTCCAAAACCGCCTCGTGAGAATCAGCTACCGCTATAGAAAGTTCAACAATTCTCATAAGCGGCAGATCGGGCAAATCATCACCGATAAATGCTATTTGGTCAGGAGAAACCCCTGTTTGTCCGGAAATAACATCCAGCGCAGAAGCCTTATCTCTGACCCCATCAAACAACATTGTAATACCAAGGTTTTTACAACGGTGATAAAGAGCTTTTGAACTCCTGCCGGTTACTATGCCGACATTAATACCCGCTTCCATTAAAAGTCTTATACCAAGACCATCCTTGACATTAAAGACTTTTGTTTCTTCAGAGTTGTCATTGTAAATTATACTTCCATCAGTGAGCACACCGTCAACATCAAGCAACAAAAGTTTGAT
>JAFDFV010000137.1 GCA_019309665.1 Deltaproteobacteria bacterium
GAAGCTGTCAAAGGAATTTTGGTTTTTTGTGCGAATTCTGTAAGCTCTTTTGAAGCTTTTGAAAGAACAACTCCGCCTCCGGCAAAAATAACCGGTCTTTTGGCATCCTTTATAAGACTTGCTGCTTTGCTAAGTTGCCTGATATTTGGCTTATACGTAGGATTGTAAGACTTTAAATGAATCTTTTTTATCGGCGTATAATCAACCTTGGTTGCTGCGACATTCTTGGGGATATCTATCAGAACAGGTCCCGGACGTCCTGACTGGGCAATATAAAAAGCTTCTTTAACAACCCTTGCCAGATCTTTAGTATCTCTAACAAGGTAATTGTGCTTTGTGCATGGCCTTGTTATCCCAACAATATCCACTTCCTGAAAAGCATCGTTTCCAATAAGCTGAGTGGGAACCTGGCCGGTAAATATAACAATTGGAATTGAATCCATATAGGCGGACGCTATTCCAGTAACTGTATTGGTTGCTCCAGGACCGGAAGTAACAAGAACGACGCCCACCCCGCCGCTGGCTCTTGCATAACCGTCAGCAGCATGTACGGCCCCTTGTTCATGGCGCACAAGAACATGATGTATATCGGTCTTAGCAAGTTCATCATAGATATCTATGACAGCGCCACCCGGAAATCCAAAAATAGTTTTTACACCTTCTTCCTTTAGTACTTCCATAAGGATTTGTGCACCTGTAAGTTTCATGATAAAATTTCCTTTCAATTTGCGGGTTGTAAATTAAGTGCCTAAAGTGAGCTAAAGTATATTAAAGTGCCTAAAGTTAAGGAATGCGCTTTCGGCGCTACCAGTTTTAATTTTTTTACCATACAACTTTGCTCACTTTATTTCCGGAACTTTAGGCACTTTAGGCACTGTCTTTCTTTTTTAGCTCACTTTAGGCACTGTCTTTACTACTTTACAATTGCTCCATCGCTGGCAGATGAAACCATGCGAGCGTATCTGGCCATATAGCCATGGGTTATCTTTGGTTCCGGAGGAGACCACTTTGATAATCTGTTTTGTATCTCTTCTTCAGATACTTTGAGCGTTATGTTTTTTTCGGGAATATCTATAGAAATCAGATCACCTTCCTGTATAATTGCAATAGGCCCGCCCTGCATAGCTTCAGGAGAAATATGTCCTATTGCAGCACCCCTTGTGCCACCGGAAAAACGGCCGTCTGTAAGAAGTGCGACATGAGCGTCCAGTTTCATACCTGCAATTGCCGAAGTCGGAGTCAACATTTCGCGCATACCAGGACCGCCCCTTGGTCCCTCATAGCGGATTACAATAACATCTCCTTTTTTTATTTTGTTCTCCATTATTGCTTTACCGGCATCTTCTTCTGAATCAAACACTCTGGCAGGGCCTTCATGGCATAACATTTCATCAAGAACCGCTGATTGTTTTACAACACATCCATCCGGGGCAAGGTTGCCGAACATTATAGCAAGTCCGCCCTGGGAGTGATAGGGATTGTCGATTGAACGAATTACATTATTGTCCAGTATTATTTTATCCCTGGTGTTTTCGCCAACTGTTTTGCCTGTTACTGTAATACATTCATTATTAATAAGTCCGGCTCCGGATAATTCCTTTATAACCGCACTTATTCCACCGGCACGGTTTAAGTCTTCCAGATGATCTTTTCCGCCAGGACTTAAGGAACAGAGGTGAGGTGTAACCTTGCTTATTTCGTTAATCAGATTGAGATCTATTTCTACTCCAGCTTCTTTTGCTAAAGCTGTAAGATGCAGTACGGTATTTGTAGAGCAGCCCAATGCCATATCAATGGTGAGCGCATTTTTAAAGGCTTTTTCCGTCATGATTTTTTTTGGTGTAATATTTTTTTCAAGAAGGCTTATGATCTGCATCCCGGCTTCCTTGGCAAGACGGATTCGAGCGGCCATAACCGCGGGTATTGTTCCATTGCCGGGCAAACCCATCCCTATAGCTTCTGTCAGACAGTTCATAGAGTTGGCAGTAAACATACCGGCACAGGATCCGCAAGTGGGGCAGGCGGCATCCTCAATTGCAGACAGCTCTTTTTCAGTCATTTTTCCGGAAAGCACCGCACCAACAGATTCAAAGACAGTGACAAGATCTATTTTTTCAGAGCCGGCTTTTTCAGGATGCTCTCCGGCAAGCATCGGACCTCCGCTTATCACAATGGTTGGGATGTTTAGACGTGCGGCAGCCATAAGCATCCCTGGAACAATTTTGTCACAATTTGTAACCATTATCATTGCATCAAATGCATGAGCAACAGCCATAACCTCTATGGAGTCGGCAATCAGCTCTCTGCTGCCGAGGGAGTATTTCATGCCTGTATGATTCATGGCAATGCCGTCGCAAACACCAATGGTTCCGAATTCAATCGGAGTACCGCCTGCCATGTAAACTCCAGCCTTTACAGCTTCAACAATTTTATCAAGATGTATATGGCCGGGGATGATGCTGTTTGTTGAGTCGGCAATACCTATGAGAGGCCTGTTAATTTCAGAATCCGTATATCCCATTGCCTTAAAAAGACTGCGGTGTGGGGCTCTTTCAATACCTTTTTTTGCATTATCACTTTTCATTTGAGAATCTCCATAATAAAAAATCCGTTATTAGCTTTTTTGGCTGATAACGGATTTTTTAGGTTTGGTTAATTTAATTTCGCAGTTATCAGCCCATTTTCTCGTGACAGGATAATACACCTACAACGAGTATGCTAATTAGACCAATAACGATTAGTTCGGTTGTTTTTTTTGTCATGTTAACTACCTGAATTTAATTTAAGGTTGACACGTAACAATCTGAATTAAGAATGTCAAGCATTTTGTAACCTATACCACAATTTCTTTATGGTTATGGCCGATTCTCTCCACTAACCAAAATCTTTGGCAATTTCGAGCCGGAGAAAATGCTTGAAAAATCGCAGGAGCGGTTGTAATCTTTTATAAAATTATTAAGGCAGGCATTTTTGAAATGGCTAAGACAAAAGCACAAAAACACAAAGCAAAGAGAAAGGAAAAACAGAAACAACGTCGAATCAAGAATTCCCTGGCTTTTCAGAAGGAAAAGGCCGACTTTTTGTTCAATGAATCTCTGTGGCTCAGGGATCAGGGAAAGTTTGAGGAGGCACTTTCTTATGCTGAAAAGGCCCTCAGATTAGATCCGAAAAATAAAGAGATACTCCATGAAATGGGGTATCTCGGTTATCGTGTGGGCAGGGCCGACGTGGAGATTAAAGCGCTTCTTGGGCTTCACGACAACGGATTCATAGAGAATGAACAGATGCCGGGTTTGTGCATTCTTCTGGAAAAGGAGGGAAGATATGAACGCGCATTAAATATAGCGGAAGAAACCCTGCCTCTTATCTCCCAAATGAAGATTCGTAATAAAAAAACGATCCGGGCGGATATTGTTCAAATCCAGAAGCGCTGCAAGCTTTGTTTGAAAATCAAACAAAACGGGGCAGCCGGCAGCGCCCAGGCTGATGTCCGTCCGCCTCGTCTGAGCGAGAAAAAGCGGTCTGCCGTTACGAGCCCCAAACGAACAGACAGAGAGAAGACGCGGCCACGCATTCCGGAACCAGTTGAGGCATCAGCCCCTCCCAAAAAGAAAACATATCCCGAATTTCGTACAAACCCAGCCTCTTTCCCTGAAATACCAGTATCGATCAATCTCAATTCACCAGCTTTCGA
This sequence comes from Deltaproteobacteria bacterium, assembly GCA_019309665.1. Classification (GTDB taxonomy): domain Bacteria; phylum Desulfobacterota; class Desulfobacteria; order Desulfobacterales; family ETH-SRB1; genus B13-G4. The sequence goes on from JAFDFV010000137.1 coordinate 3,695, forward strand.
ACAAGCTCTGGCTCACGGGCAATTTACCTCTTTTGAACGCTATGAACTCACTCTTGAAGGCTATCAGATACGCTTTAAAGAGTCTTTCGAAAATCTCATCTGTTTCAACAACATTCAAGATGTTCGCTCATTATGGTATCAGGAGGAGACGGCCAGAAAGGTGCTGAAGAGCTTTCGTGGCAGAGCACTGCTGTCGGATGAGGTGGGACTTGGGAAGACCATCGAGGCATTGATCGTATTTAAGGAATACATTCAGCGTGGTATGGTAAAGAGCGCTTTGATTCTTACACCAACTCCTCTTGTGAGCCAGTGGCAGGGAGAATTGAAAACAAAATTCGGGCTTGATATCCCTTCCACAGATGATCCGGATTATCGTATGAAAGGGCTTTCTTTTTGGAAAGAGCCCTTTGTTTTGGCGTCCATCAACCTTGCAAAGTCAAAGAATAACTTTTCGGTGGTGACGGAAAGAGAATACGATATGGTCATTGTAGATGAAGCCCACCACCTCAAGAATCGCAATACACTTAACTGGAAACTTGTCAATGCTCTGAAAAAAAGGTTTTTGCTTCTTCTTACAGCTACCCCTGTGGAAAACAACTTGATGGAGCTCTATAATCTCGTTACTCTCCTAAAACCGGGCCAGTTGAAAACAGCTTTGGAATTTCGCAAAGAGTTTATGACCCGCGGGGATCCCACAGACCCCCAAAACCGCAGCAAGCTTAAAGAACTTCTTGGTCAGGTCATGATCCGAAATACCAGGGCATTGGCAAAGATTGACATACCTCCACGATTCGCTCAGACCATCAAGCTCGATCCAGATAAAAATGAAAACGAACTCTACGAAAGAATCTCTGTACTGGTGCAGAATATCAACAAGACAAACGGCACAGGCCATAAACTGCTGCTTAAGAATCTATTAGAAGAAGCGGGTTCTTCTCCACGCGCCGTTAGTCTCACCCTTTCCCGTGTTCTCGCCAAAAAGGACCTCTTGCTTGAACAGGAAAAGGAGATTCGGGCCATCAACAATCTGTGCCGCTCACTGGATCATACCCGCAAAAACAAGTTTCTCCTCAAACTGATACGATCGTCACCAGGGAAAAAGATCATCTTTGTCAAGTACCTTGGCACACTGGATCATATATCTGATTTTCTCTCCTGGGAAGAGATTCCCCATGCACTTTTTCACGGCAGCATGAACAATCGGAAAAAGGATGAACAGATTAAGAGTTTCAGGGAAGACAAGGATGTCCTCGTAACCACGGAGGTCGGAGGCGAGGGTCGCAATCTCCAGTTTTGCCATCAGATGGTCAACTATGATCTCCCCTGGAATCCTATGAAAATCGAACAGCGGATCGGACGTATCCACCGTATCGGGCAGGAAAAAGAAGTGATGATTTACAACCTGTGCGCTACTGGCAGTGTGGAAGACTATATTCTTGAGGTGCTGGATAAGAAGATCAATATGTTTGAAATGGTAATCGGTGAAATTGATATGATCATGGGAAGAGTCAAGGGCGAGCAGGAGTTTTCTGACATGGTCTATGGCATCTGGATCAATTCATCCTCTGAAAAAGAAAGACAAGAGTCTTTTGATCAACTCGCGAGCAGACTGAAGAGCTCCAAAACTCTTTATAAAAAGACCAAAGAACTGGATGAAAAACTATTTGGGGAAAACTATGAGCTTTAAGCCTGATCAAGAGATAGAACACTTTGTCTGTCGATTCTTTGAAACGTACGGAGCGGTGCTGGAAGAGAATGGTAAAGAATTCGA
>JAFDFV010000138.1 GCA_019309665.1 Deltaproteobacteria bacterium
GCTATGATAGCCGGTTCGTTCGGCGGCGGCGGGCATTACAGAGCCGCAGGATTCAATATTGAGTCAACGCTATCTGATATAAAAACACAGATGTTGAACATTGCTGTTGAACTTTGAACCTTTTTTTATACCTATGAACAAAGAAATAGATGGAGTTATAGTTATTAACAAGCCCGCTAATATAACTTCAGCAAAAGTTGTGGCCATTATAAAAAAACTATTCGGGGCCGGAAAAGTTGGACATGCAGGAACTCTTGATCCGGAAGCAACAGGTGTCCTGCTTTGCTGTATTAATAAAGCAACAAAGCTATCCAGATTTTTTTTAACCGGCAGCAAAAAATATGAAGCTGTACTGCACCTTGGAGTGGAAACAGACACTCAGGATGCCACCGGAAAGATTATTTCTACAAGTGATGAACTGAATTTTACTGAAAAAACAATTCGAGCTGTATTTAGACAATTTGAAGGAACGATAGAACAGGTTCCACCGGCTTTTTCAGCATTAAAGCACAAAGGTGTCCCATTATACAAGCTTGCGAGAAAAGGTAAATTTGTCAGGAAATCATCAAGAAATGTTTTTATATCGTATAACAAAATATTTAAAATAAATATGCCTTTTATAAGTTTTGAGGTATGCTGTTCTTCAGGTACATATATCAGGACTCTATGTTCAGATATAGGTAAGGAACTTGGCTGCGGTGGACATCTTAAAAAACTTAGAAGAATCGAAAGCAGTGGATTTACAATTAATGAAGCTGTAAACTTATCAGAACTGGAACAGCTATTTTTAACCGGAGCAATAAATGATAGAATAATATCCATGTCAGATGCCTTGCGTAATATGCCCGAACATATAGCTGATGAATTTCTGAGAAAAAAAATAAAGCACGGCACTATATTAACAACAAAAGAGTTTATGCCACGAAATACAGACAATTTAAAAAATTTTATCAAGATTGTTGATACAAAAAACAATCTCGTTGCAGTGCTTAAATTCAAAAAAGATAGTAACAGATATAATTACTGCTGTGTGTTTAATTAAAACTTATGTAATAGCCACTAAGGCACAAAGAAGGGATATGATTTACAAATTCCTAAATTCTCAAATTATGAATTATAAGAAAATTATATTATAATCTTGCTGTCTTAGTGTCTTTGTGGCTAAACTATTACGATATTATTTAAAAAATAGGAGGCAAAAAAGTGGTTTTAACTGTGGAAGATAAAAAGAAGCTTATTGAGCAATATAAATTGCACGAAACAGATACAGGTTCACCTGAGGTTCAAGTCGGGCTTCTTACACATCGTATTTCTTATCTTACCGAGCACTTAAAGGTTCATAAAAAAGATCATCACTCCCGAAGGGGTTTGTTGATTTTAGTCGGCAGACGCCGCAAACTATTAAACTATGTAAAAAACAATGATGTAAAAAGATATCGGACAATCATTGCAGACCTGGGGCTTAGAAGATAGGTAACCGTTTACGGTTAACAGTTTGCAGTTAACGGTTGATCAAAACATAAAAGCAATCAGTCGTTGCATATTAAAAAACCGTAAACCGTGGCTAAAATAGACATAATCGCTTTATAATCAGCAAACAAAAAGATGCAGGAAGTTCTGAATAGTTATTTATTTGAACTTGTTGTTTGGAGATAAATATGAAAAATTTACTTAAAACAGAAGTCGGCGGAAAGACTCTTAGCATACAGACCGGAAAAGTTGCTAAACAGGCTTCCGGTTCAGTTACGGTTCAATATGGAGAAACTATTGTACTGGTTTCAGTTGTATCCGCTTATGAAGGTAAAACAGTATCTTTTTTACCACTTACAGTTGAATATCAGGAAAAAATTTACGCGGCAGGCAGGATACCTGGTAATTATTTCAGGCGCGAAATTGGAAGGCCATCTGAAAAAGAAACATTAACCGCCCGCCTTATTGATCGGCCCATAAGGCCTCTTTTTCCTAAAAAATATAATTACGAAACGCAAGTTATTGCAACAGTATTATCTATGGATCAGGAAAATGATCCTGATATCCTGGCACTGATAGGAGCCTCTACTGCGCTTGAAATATCAGACATTCCATTTGAAGGCCCGATTGCATCTGTCCGTGTAGGACGAATAGATGGTGAATTAATAATCAATCCAACAATCAGTGAATGTGAAAAGAGCGATCTTAATATCATTGTTGCAGGTTCAAAAACCGGCGTAGTAATGGTCGAGGGCGGAGGTAATTTAATAAGCGAAGAAGATATGCTTGAAGCCATATTCTTTGGTCATAAAGAAATGCAACCGATCATAGATTTGCAGGTAAAACTAAAAGAGATTGCCGGTGTACCTAAACGTCCTTTTACCGCGCCTGAAAAAGACGAAATGCTGGTAAAAAAAGTTGAGGCGGCAGCCCATTCAAAATTGCGTGAAGCAATAGTTATACCAGAGAAAATTAAACGTCGAACCGCTCTTCGTAACCTTAAATCTGAGATATTTGAAAATCTTGGTGAAGAATACGCTGATCGCAGGGAAGAAGTCTACGACATTTTTCAGGACTTGCAAAAAACAATCAGCAGAGAACTTATTCTGAAAGAAGGGCGGAGAATTGATAACAGGAAATTTGATGAAATAAGGCCGATTACTTGCGAAGTCGGCATTCTGCCAAGGCCGCACGGCAGCGCCTTGTTTACAAGAGGAGAAACTCAGGTATTGGGAATTATGACTCTTGGTTCCGGCCCGGATGAACAAAGGGTCGAAACACTCAGTGGGGAAGAACTCAGGCCATTCATGCTTCATTACAATTTCCCTCCTTATTCAGTTGGTGAAGTAAAACGAATTGGCGGCCCAAGCCGAAGAGATATCGGACATGGCGGACTGTCAACCAGAGCTATTGAAAAAGTGCTTCCGGATAAAAAAGACTTTGATTATACAATTCGTATAGTATCAGAAGTGCTGGAATCAAACGGCTCTTCATCGATGGGTACAGTATGTTCTGGAATTCTGGCTCTTATGGACGGTGGAGTCCCGATTAAATCACCTGTTTCCGGGATTGCAATGGGACTTGTAAAAGAAGGGGATGATGTGATTATCCTGTCGGATATACTCGGCGATGAAGATCAAGCCGGAGACATGGATTTTAAGGTCGCCGGCACATGTGACGGCATAACAGCCTTGCAGATGGATATTAAAATTCACGAACTTTCAAAGGACATAATGCAGAAAGCTCTTGAGCAGGCCCGTACCGGCAGACATTTTATTCTTGATAAAATGCTTGAAGCTTTAAAAGAACCCCGCGAGGAAATTTCCCCTCATGCTCCAAAAATAATTACCATAAAGATTAATCCTGACAAAATAAGAGAAATAATAGGGCCTGGAGGAAAAACCATTCGGGCAATGCAGAGCGAGACAAATACCAGAATAGAAATAGATGATACAGGCCTTGTTAAAATCGCCGCAGTTTCCGAAAAAGAAGCAGATGCAGCATTGGAAATGATCAAGGAAATCACAAGAGAGCCCGAGGTCGGAGTTATTTATGAAGGTACTGTCGTAAAGATAATGGACTTTGGGGCATTCGTTCAGATAATGCCCAACGTGGATGGACTTGTGCACATTTCACAACTTGCTCCACATCGCGTAGCAAAAGTTACGGATATAGTTAAGGAAGGAGAGAAAATAAAGGTCAAGGTTCTTGAAGTAAAAGACGGGAAAATACGCCTGAGTCGCAAAGCGGTTATAGAAGAGAAAAAAAATGGATGAAATAGCAAATAACACCATTCTTAATAACGGCATCAGGATTTTATCCAAAAAAATACCCCAAGCCCGCAGTGTTTCAATGGGAGTCTGGGTAAATGTTGGAGCCAGAGATGAAACTTTATCAGAAAACGGGCTTTCTCATTTTATTGAACACATGATCTTTAAGGGAACAAAGAAACGGTCGGCCCTTCAGATAGCTAAGGAATTCGACTCTATCGGCGGTAATACAAACGCGTTTACAACCATGGAAAACACCTGTTACCATGCAAAGGTAATGGACACACACCTGGATACCATGGTTGATGTTCTTTCTGATATATTTTTATACTCAGCATTTGAATCAAAAGAGGTTGAAAAAGAACGGACAGTTATATTCCAGGAAATTGGAATGACCGAAGACACCCCGGATGAATACATCCACACTCTTTCAGGAAATACTTACTGGGGAGATAACCCTTTAGGGCGATCAATACTTGGTCCTCGAGAGAACATTTTAAGTTTCGATTCTGAAACCATCAGGGAATTTTTTTCCCGGCTTTATCAGCCCGAACGTATCTTGATATCTGCCGCAGGCAACATAGAGCATGATCACTTTGTCAATTTAGTAGGACATCAATTTGAATCAATTAATGCAGGCAATAGCTTCCCTGTTCGTGTAACCCCAACCGGCCAATCTAAAGTTACCATCCATTCCAAGGATCTTGAGCAGATTCATATCTGCATGGACACAAAAGGTCTATCAATTACCGATCCAAAACGTTATACCTTTTCACTGATTAATACCATACTCGGTGGGAACATGAGTTCAAGGCTCTTCCAGCAAATTCGTGAAAATAGAGGGCTCGCCTACTCTATCTATTCTTTTATATCATCTCATGTTGATACGGGTATGTGCGGAGTCTACGTTGGAGTCGATCCTAAAAATGCTAAACAAAGCATAGAAGTCATTCTAAGTGAGATGTTAAAACTTAAAAAAATACCTGTTGACTCAACTGAGCTGCGAAGTGCAAAGGAATATACAAAAGGCAACCTCATGCTTGCATCAGAAAGTATCGACAACCAGATGGTTCGGTTGGCTCAAAATGAAATCCATTTTGGTCGATATATTCCTTTACAGGAAGTTGTGAATAAAATAGAAGAAGTCACAGCAGATGATATTATTGATTTAGCATCAACCCTTTTTGATAATGACCAGCTTGCAATTACCATGCTTGGCCCCGTTCCCGACAAAAAGGAATACGAAGATATATTAACCGCTCACGGTTAACAGTTTACAGTTAGCGGTTAACGGTTGATCAAAACATAAAACAATTAACTGTAAACCGTGAGCGGTGAACTGTGAACCATATTCCTACTATTAAACTGCTTCGCATCAGGCCAAACGATGATGCAGATATACATCTACCGCGCTACATGACCCCACACTCTGCAGGAATGGATATATATGCAGCCGTCAAAAAAGATACCGTTCTTGAAAAAGGCGAAATCGCTTTGATTCCCACAGGTTTTGCCATGGCCATTCCAGAAGGATTTGAAGCTCAGATCCGCCCAAGAAGCGGCTTGGCGGTTAAGCATGGTATCGGCCTTATAAATTCACCTGGTACAATTGACTCTGACTATCGAGGAGAGGTAATGATCCCGGCTATAAACCTCGGCACTAAAAAATATACTCTTAAAAGAGGTGACAGAATTGCCCAGATGATCATAAAAAGAGTTTATCA
>JAFDFV010000139.1 GCA_019309665.1 Deltaproteobacteria bacterium
AGGCATACCAATGGATATGTCGAGACTTTTCGCAAGTCCTTGATGCGCAAGAGATTGGTGCAGGTCGAGTAAAAAATCGCTCAATTTAGGTTCATGCATGTCGATTTGCCAAGAGCCAGCTCCAAGATTTGACAAATGTTGTGATATCAACTACATATTTATAATCAAATCGTCTGGTTTCTCGAGCGTAGGTCTTGGCAAGAAATCAAAGGTTTTGGCAAATAATATTACAAAGGTGATGATATCCAGATTCGTATAATCACTTGTCGAGAAGGCTGCGCGCCCCATAAGGAAGATAAATGCCAAAAATTTATGATAATATTGAAAACAAATTAAAAGAAGGCCTTAACAAGACTCTTGAAAAAGCCAAAAGAGCTGATTTTTGTATTGGGTATTTCAACCTGCGCGGCTGGAGGCAGCTTTATCAACAAGTTGAGAACCTATCCGGGGATTATCTACCGGAAGAATGTGAGGATGATACTAAATATCATTGCCGCATTCTTATTGGGATGCAGAGACAGCCGATTCAGATCCTTGAAGACAATTTCAGCACAGATGAAAGAAATATTTTAGACAACGCCAGAGCCATAGAGTTTAAAAAGAAACTTGCACAAGAACTCCGGGAACAATTAATAATCGGGACACCCAATAATGAAGATGAGAAGGCATTACGAAAGCTGTCTGAGCAGATTAAAACAGGGAAAGTTGTCGTTAAGCTCCACCTCGCCCACACACTTCACGCAAAATTATACCTGTCTGTCAGAGAAGACTATAATAGCCCTGTCGTAGGCTTTGTAGGCAGCAGCAACCTTACTTTTTCAGGCATTTCCAAACAAGGTGAATTAAATGTAGATGTAGTTGAGCAGGACGCCGCGAATAAATTGGCTAAATGGTTTCAGGACAGGTGGGATAACCGCTGGTCAATTGACATTTCAAAAGAACTAACGGAAATACTGGATGATAGCTGGGCGGGTGAAAGAGAAATCCCACCATATTACATATACCTGAAAACCGCATATCATCTTGCCAGTGAAGCTCGGGCCGGGATGACTGAATTTTCATTATCGAAAAGATTCCGGAAAGAACTGTTTCCATACCAGGCAAGCGCGGTAAAAGTAGCGGCTCATCATCTGCGTGAAAGGGGCGGTGTGATAATCGGCGATGTTGTAGGGCTTGGCAAAACTATAACAGCAACCGCCCTGGCAAAAATCTTTGAAGACGACTTTTTTCTGGAAACACTGATAATATGTCCAAAAAATCTGGTAACAATGTGGGAAGACTACGCACATAAGTATCAGCTTCGAGCAAAGGTGATGTCTGTGACGCAGGTGCAGAATAAACTTGGAAATGAACGCAGATTCCGCCTGGTAATACTGGATGAAAGCCACAATCTTCGAAATCGTGAAGGCAAAAGATACAGAGCGCTCCAGGAATACATTCAGCTTAATGACAGCAAGGTTATACTTTTAACCGCCACACCTTATAATAAATCATATCTGGACTTGGGTAATCAGTTGCGCCTTTTTATTGATGAAGAAGAAAATCTTGGAGTATGTCCGGAACAGTTTATCGAAAGCATTGGGGGAAGGATTGAGTTTTCAGCACAATACCAAACAAATGAAAACACTATTGGTGCATTTGATAAAAGTAATTTCTCTGACGACTGGAATGAGCTTATGAGATTATTTCTGGTCCGCAGAACACGAAGCTTCATAAAAAACAACTATGCAAAGACTGATGAAAATGGAAAAGCCTACCTTCTTTTTCCGGATGGCTCCAGGCAGTATTTCCCTGAGAGAATACCCAAACGGATTGATTTCAGTTTTAAACAAAAAGACAAAGATGACCAGTACGCCAGGCTTTACTCAAAAGATGTAATTGAATTTATAGATAAAATGCGATTCCCACGTTATGGATTGGGGCAGGATAATTATATAAAAGATAAACCGGAAGAACAACTTGAATCCCATGAAATAACGATAATAGAAAATCTAAGCCGCGCCGGCGTTCAGCTAAAAGGATTTGCGAGGACAAACCTTTTCAAGAGGCTTGAAAGTAGCGGATATGCTTTTATGCTGTCTGTGAGCAGGCAGATATTGAGAAACTGTCTGTTTCTTTATGCGATTGAAAACAACAAGCCTCTGCCGGTTGGAAAACAGGAAACAGCAATTATTGATGATTACCTTTTTTCTGATTCAGATGATGGGTTAGAGATCGGGGTAATGGATACGGAAAAAAAATATCAAGAGAGCGCCGGGGAATTTTATCAGGGTTTAATTCAAAAGCATAAAAAACAATATGACTGGATAAGAAGTGCATTCTTCACTAAAACTTTAAAGGAAGACCTGAATAATGATAATAAGCTGCTTCTTGAAATAGTTAATATGAATAAAAAATGGGAGGCTGAAAAAGACCGTAAGTTAGCTTCACTTGAGACGCTGTGCAATGTTACACACTCTGATGAAAAAATACTGATATTTACTCAATATTCAGACACTGCTGATTATCTATATGAAAACCTTAAAAATAAAATTGACAGCTTTGCCCAGGTAACCGGTGATTCAGAAAATCCAACATCTTTGGCCTATCGTTTCAGCCCGAAAAGTAATGAGAAAACAGATGAAATATCAAAAAAAGATGAGCTTCGTGTTCTCGTATCAACAGATGTGCTCAGCGAAGGGCAAAACCTGCAGGACGCGCATATCGTAGTTAATTATGACCTGCCATGGGCTATTATCAGACTTATTCAAAGAGCGGGTCGCGTTGACAGAATTGGTCAGAAGTCAGATAAAATTTATTGTTATTCGTTTTTGCCGGAAGATGGCATTGAAGATATCATTAATCTGAGAAACAGGCTGCAGCGACGCATAAGAGAAAACGCCGAAACAATAGGCGCCGATGAAGTTTTTTTTGAAGGTGACCCGGTTAACATAAGAGATCTGTATAATGAAAAGGCCGGATTGCTTGATGAGGAAGATGACAATGAAGTTGACCTTGCCTCTTATGCCTATCAAATATGGAAAAACGCGGTCGATGAAAACCCTAAATTAAACAAGATAATTCCGGATCTTTCAGATGTTATTTATTCTTCAAGAAAACCGGTTGACGAAGACTATAAGCCCGGGGCGATAGTGTATTCAAGGACAGCCCGTAACAATGATATTTTAACCTGGATAGATACGGAAAAGAAGATTGTAACTCAATCACAATTTGCGATATTAAAAGCGCTCAAATGTGATCCCGAAGAAAAACCGATGCCAAAAATGGAATGTCATCACGATATCGTCACCGCCGCAATAAAACATATTAAAAACATCGAAGACAGGATTGGGGGACAGCTCGGAAAGAAAAACAGCGCAAGATACCGCACATATATGCGGCTTTTCCGGTATATTGAAGAGTATAAAGACACGCTATTTGTAACTGATGAATTAAAAAAATCTGTTGATGATATTTATCATTATAACTTGCGGGAGTATGCAAGAGAAACGCTTAACCGGCAGTTGAAAATGGGCATATCTGATGGAGACCTTTGCCGGCTTGTTGTTTCTTTGCGGGATGAAGGAAAACTCAGTTTAAAAAATGAAGAGGAGGAAGAAATACACAAAGAACCTAAGATAATCTGTTCCATGGGAATTGTTAATAATGAATAAGATAAAATTCGCAAAATATGTAAAAGGGTTTGATTTTAAAGGGCTGTTTATTGACCTTGGCTGGAATAACTACAACGGTCAACTCCCTGTAACAGTTGATGAAAACACTTTTGAAATACAAGGAATTGCAGAAAAGCGGGGGTTTGTAATCGTCCTTTGTCCGCCTCCTGCCAATGGAAATATACCGCTTGGCAAAACAAGGAAAAAGATTGAACATCTTTTCAGCAGGTTTCATCAGGAGCATCTGATTATTTATGAAGATGCTGCAAAAACAAAACAGGTATGGCAGTTTGTTGTTCAGGAGCCTGACAAACCAAGAAAAACAAGAGAAAAACAATATGCAAAAGAGCAGGACCCGGAAATCCTTTATCAAAGGGCAAGAGGACTGCTTTTTACTCTTGATGAAGAGGAAAACATTACCCTTGTTGATGTAATTGCCCGGTTCAAAGAAAACTTTGCAAAAAATACTGAAAAGGTAACAAAGAAGTTTTATACAGAATTTAAGAAACACCACAATGCTTTCCTGGATTTTATTTCCGGTATTGATGACACAATAGCTGATAAAGAAAACAAGAACAAACAATGGTATTCCTCTTTAATGCTGAACAGGTTGATGTTCTGCTACTTTATTCAAAAAAGGGGATACCTTGACAATAATATTCATTACCTGCATGACAAGCTTAAAGAGGTAAAATCAAAAGCAGGGAAAAATAAGTTTTACAGCTTTTACAAGAATTTTTTACTTGAGCTGTTTCATAAGGGACTTGGGCAGCCGGAGAAGAAAAGAGATCTATCCGTTGATCTGGCTGTTGATCTGGGCAACATCCCCTATCTGGATGGCGGGCTCTTTGATGTTCATGAGCTGGAAAGACAGTTTGATAAAATCCGGATAAAAGATGACGCATTTGAAAAGATATTTAATTTTTTTGACCAGTGGAACTGGCATCTTGATACCCGCGTGGAGGCAAGCGGTAAAGACATTAATCCTGATGTCATCGGCTATATCTTTGAGAAATACATTAATGACCGAGCCGCTATGGGGGCATATTATACAAAGGAAGATATCACCGATTATATCGGCAAGAACACAATTATCCCCTTTCTTTTTGATAAAGTAAAAAAAGAGTACCCAAAGGCTTTTAAGGCAGACGGTTTTATCCGGTCTTTTCTGAAAGAGAGCGGCGACACCTACATCTATGATGCCGTAAAAAAAGGTGTGCCGCAGGATGGAAATTTATTTAATGACCTGCCCGAAGAGATCAAGTCGGGATTTTTGCCTGAACTTGAAAAAAAGGTGGTTAAGGATTCATCTGTAAAACATCTCTGGGAAATAAGAAAATGCTGGAATAAAAAAGCGCCCGAAGAAATCGCCCTGCCTACCGAAATCTATCGTGAAGTAATTGAGCGCAGAAAACGTTATACAAAAGTTAAATCAAAAATTGAAAATGGTGAAATAACGGAGATAAACGATTTTATCACATACAATCTGAATATCCGGCAGTTTGCCCAGGATGTTTTGGAAAACATGGATGACCCGGATTTTGTCCGACATTTTTACAAATCAATAAAATCCATTACCATACTTGATCCCACCTGCGGTTCCGGCGCTTTTCTGTTTGCCGCTATGAATATTCTTGAGCCGCTCTATGAAACCTGTATTGAAAGAATGGAGCAGTTTACCTCGGAAGAACCGAGAAAATACAAGTTCTTTCACGAGGTTCTGGCTGAGGTAAACAGTGAAGAACACCCCAATCTCGGCTATTACATATATAAAACAATTATCCTCAATAACCTTTACGGCGTT
>JAFDFV010000140.1 GCA_019309665.1 Deltaproteobacteria bacterium
TGACGGGCAAAGGACACATCAGTTCAAAGCCTATGCCACGACTCAAATCCGTCGAAGAAGTCATCCAAGATCCCGAACCCGACCAGTCTTGGATGGATAACCCGCTTCTGAAGAGAAAGTTCTACGAATGGGTTCATAAAGCCACTGGGACGAAAACATGAGTAACGATCTAACATTATTCTCCCCGCCCGAACTCAAGGACACCGTTCAAGACATGCGAGTTATGTTCAAAGGAGTCAAAAACATAAGTATCAAAGGCTTGAATAGTAAATTAGGATTGTTTGCTTGCAAATTCAGCATGTTTGCCTAACCATCTGTACTTGACCGCAGAAACCGAGCCGATTTAAAACATTTGTAGTTTTGCGGCAGCTTATCACTTTTTTGATAGTTTTTTAGGATAACGTCTGCGTCAAGTGAGCAGTACGAATGTTTTTTGAGGAAACAAAAAGGAAATTGAAAATAAATGCAACAAACTATTGAAAATTTAACCACGGAATTAATTAAATTACCCAAGAGAGAGCGTTTAGAAATAGTCAGATTTATTCTTTTTCTCGATAACCGATCTTTGGATTCCGATGATATTGATTCTGCTTGGGAAAAAGAAATCACGGATAGGGTTCGTGCCGTTGATGAGGGAACAGCAATAGGTATTGATTACGACAAAGCAATGCAAAAAATTGAAAAGCGCTTTACATCATGAAAAAAATAATCCTTCAACAGGCATTTGAAGAATTGAATGATGCGATAGCATATTATGAAGAACATCAGGCTGGATTAGGACTAAGATTGAAGGACGAAGTCGACCAACATGTCAATTGGATTTTAGGCAATTCCACTGTTCCACAGATTCGTAGAGGCGGTTACCGTCGTGTTAATCTCAAAATATTTCCATACTATATCGCCTACATTATTCGTAAAGATACCTTATGGATTCTTGCTGTTGCACATGGTCATCGTAAACCCGAATGCTGGATTAAAAGAAAGAACGAAATCAGCTAACAAGGCGCTACCTGACCGCCAACAGCGAGGCGATTTTTGAAATTCTGCCCCGCATCAAAGTAGGTGTTTTCTCAAGGTTCAGTGCTCCGCAGTGTTGGCAGCAGGTGAGTTTTAAGAACCAAAAGGAACAAAAAGAATTAAGGTAAGGTATGCTGAAAATAAAGCGTAACGATAAATGCCCTTGTGGGAGCGGAAAAAAGTACAAGAAATGTTGTCTTGCCGATCCAGATAAAAATTCTGAAATAATCCGTGCAAGGTCTATTGCCCATACTTATGAAGAACTATATCAAATTATTGCCAAACCAATGGATGTTTATCGGCTAAAAGTAGAATTAATACGAATGTGATTTCAAGAGATCGATACAGAAGTATCAAGAACATTCAAAATAGAGGGCAAGCAAACACTCTACGATTTACACATTAATATACAACACGCATTCGACTGGGATAACGACCACATGTTCTCATTTTACCTTAGCGATAAATTATTTGATAAAGATAACGAATTCTCAGCAAACCCTTTAGGAGAACATCTTGTTTCCAGTTTCGGGAAATCCAGCAAGTCAGCGTCTGATGCCCAATTGCGTGATTTGGGACTTTCCACAGGTTTGTCATTCTGGTATCTATTTGATTATGGAGATGAATTGGTGCATAAAGTTACCGTTGAAGAAGTGCGAGAAATGACATCAAAGGATATAGATTTGCCAAATATGCTTCATCAGACAGGTAATGCTCCCCCCCAATATGGTAATGTGGAGGAATAATAGACGCTGCCGCTCTATGCCATTCGTTGATCATGAACCATCCCTTTGTAGATGGCAACAAAAGGGTCGGTCATGCGGCCATGGGAACATTCCTCTTAATGAAATTAAGGCATAATGCGCATGACCCGCTGGAAAAAGGATAGGGGACTGGCGTGAATATGATAGACTTTATTCATCTGAAGGAGCTTCTTGTCAAATTTTGAGAGCTGTTGTAGCTTTTTCTTGGTTATCGCGTCAGATCGACGACAAACATGTTTTTTGATCCTGAACTCATTTGGTAAGGAGGTTTGGTAATGAAAGGAGTTATTTTTAATTTTTTGGAAAACCTGATTGTTGACAAATTCGGCGACAAAATTCTGGAGGAAATATATGCCGCTGCTCATTTTTCTCTGGATGCTCCGCCATTTGTAGGACCCGAAACCTACCCGGATTCAGATTTGTTTGCTATGGTTATTTTACTTTCTGAAAAAACAAATCTGCCGGTTGACGATTTGGTCTACGAATTCGGTAAATATATGTTCCCTGTTCTAGCGGACAGGCATCCCGTTTTTCTTGATAATGTCAATTCACCAATTGAATTTCTAAAAAGCGTAAATGATATCATCCACATAGAAGTTAAGAAACTTTTTGAAGGAGCCAACCCACCAATAATCAAAATTGAAGATGTAAATCACAGGCAGGTAAAGCTCTACTATAGCTCAGAAAGAAAGTTGTGCAAATTGGTAGAAGGTCTCTTGGATGGCGTTGCCGATTATTTCGGCCAAAAAATATCTTATAGCCATCAACAATGCATGCGAGATGGAGCTCGTGAATGTATTTTGCATATCCAATTCTATGATTAGGGCAATTTAGTGATGAATGAGATTAAAATACTCAAAACAAAGCTTGAGCGAGAACGTAAAGCAAAAAAAATACTGGAAAACATGTTAGAAACTCGCACAAGGAATCTGTATTTGGCCAAACAAAAAGCCGAGGCTGCCAATGCTGCCAAGAGTAATTTTCTGGCCAACATGAGCCATGAGATCCGCACACCCATGAATGCGGTCATTGGTTTTTCCGACATGCTGCTTGATACTGATTTGGATGAAAACCAGAGAGATTATGTAAACACTGTCAAAAGAAGTGGCGATTCTCTACTTTCTTTGATCAACGATATCCTTGATTTTTCCAAGATCGAGGCAGGGCAGTTGGATTTTGATGAGATTGACTTTGATCCGGAACTTTTGGTCTATGATGTCTGTGAAATGGTTCGCCCAAAGATTGAATCAAAATCTGTCGAGGTCTTATGCCGTATAGCGGACAACATCCCTTCAATGGTTAAGGGAGATCCAATACGGTTTCGTCAGGTACTGACAAATCTGATGGGCAATGCTCCCAAATTCACCGAGTCCGGAGAAATTGAAATCTCCCTTGATATTGAAGAGGAAAAAGAAACCCGGGTAAAATTTCATGCAAAAATCAGAGATACAGGCATCGGTATCCCTAAAGATAAATTGTCCACTATATTTGAGCCTTTTAAGCAGGCAGATGGATCAACTACAAGAAAATATGGCGGTACCGGATTGGGCTTAGCCATCTGCAAGCAGATCTCAGATCTCATGGGAGGGAAGGTCTGGGCAGAAAGTATAGTTGGCAAAGGGAGCATCTTCCACTTTACCGCATGGCTTGGAAAGGTTGAAAAAAAAGAAACCAGGAGATTTGTCTCTGTATCACTCTCCGGCAAGAAGGCTCTCATTGTTGATAATAATCGGAACAATCTGGATATCTTAAGGCACATTTTAGAGTCGGTCGGTATGTATGTAGTTGCTCTAACAAATGGAAAATATGTTTTACCAGCTATACAAAAGGCCATTGATGAACAAAACCATTTTAACCTTTGTATCTGCGATATCCAGATGCCCGGCATAAGCGGATATGATGTGGCAAAAGCAATTCATGGTTTTAAATCCGAAATCAAAGACATTCCTCTGATTGCCCTGTCCTCTTTAATGGAGCGAGATGCCAAAAAATGTGAAGAGGCAGGATTTGATGGATTCCTGAACAAGCCTATTCGCAGGGAAAAGCTATATAAGATGTTAGAGAGACTATTGGGCGAAAAAAAGTATAAAGAGCTAAAACCGAAAATTATTACTCAGTATTCAATTCGAGAGGATATGAAGCATTCTGCGCGTATCCTTTTAGTAGAAGACAACCTGATCAATCAGAAACTTGCAAAGATGATGCTGACCAAGGCCGGATATCAGGTGGAAGTGGCCAATAACGGTCAAGAGGCCGTTGAAAAATATACAACATCTCCCGAGAATTTTGACCTGATCTTCATGGATGTTCAGATGCCGGAGATGGACGGAATTGAAGCGACACAAGTTATCAGAGAAAAGGGATTTGACACTATTCCGATTGTTGCCATGACAGCCAATGCGATGAAAGGTGACAGGCTGATATGCCTTAAGGCAGGCATGGTTGATTATATTGCAAAGCCGATTAAAAGAGAACTCGTCTTTGAAATACTTGAAAAATGGATTTTTAATAACAATACGCCCATTTAAACATCATTTGAAATCGAGTCGGAGACGTCCGAAGCACCACGGATTGAGCCCGAGGTTCTCATTGCCGCTGCCAGGCAACGATTAATCGAAAAGATAGCAGTCGATGAAACCAGCCTGCGGCGTCTCGCCCAAAAACGGGCAAAACAAATCAAGGATCACTTGATCCGGAAAGGAGAAATCCCGAACGAACGAGTGTTTATGGTTGAAGTTAAGATCGACCACGCTTCGGATGCTGATATGATACGCACCAATCTTACACTGTCAGGCATTTAGGGAAGCGGCGCTTCCCTAACACAAAAAAAACATACAAAATTACATTTTTATTGTTAGCATTTTTTATGTGTGGTATCTAAGCAGTATATCAACCACGGGTCACCTTTGATCAAACCGATCTTTATACCGATGTGGTTTCAAAAGCTGCCGCTCTATGCCATTCGTTGATCATGAACCACCCCCTTTGTAGTGATGGCAACAAAAGGATCGGTCATGCTGCCATGGAAATAAGAGGGGGTCATAAAGAAGCAATCAAATACGCTATCAATTCATTAAAAAAACCTGTTCCCTGAACCGTTTTTAAAGGAGTTCGTCTTATGTTAAAAAAACTCTTAAAGTCATCTGCTGCAAGACTTTCACTTTCTGCTCTTATTATATTCACTTTATTATTTTTGCCGGCCTGTAATTACAGCCAGTCTGGCAATAGCAAAAGCTTTTTCTTAAAATCGTCCAATATAGATTCATCGGCAGTAAACACCGCTGATTCCAACATCAACTCACATCCTGATTGGCCGCATGAAAATAGCGATCTTCTACCTGACCCGGCCTTATTATTCGGTAAACTGCCCAACGGCTTCAGATATGTATTAATGAAAAATGCCAATCCAAAGGACAGGGTAAGCTTGCATTTGAATGTTCAGGTGGGCTCAATTTATGAAACCGACAAGCAACTGGGCATATCGCATTTTCTTGAACACATGCTTTTTTGCGGTTCAAAACATTTCAAACCAGGAGAGCTTGTAAAATACTTTCAGTCTATAGGCATGCAGTTTGGAAACGATGCAAATGCTCATACAGGATTTTATGAAACTGTGTATGATATGCTGTTGCCGGAGGGCAATAAGAAAAGCCTGAAAAATGGACTT
>JAFDFV010000520.1:0-1791 GCA_019309665.1 Deltaproteobacteria bacterium
TAGGAGTAAACAATATGAAACTGGTCTCTGATACAATTGGAAGAAAAGACAATCCTACAGAAAAAGATATAAGAAATGCAATTGCATATTCAGGTGGCGAGGAAGGATTTTGTAGCGAGGATATAGTGAGACTTCAGATAGGCCAAGATAATTACCTGGTTATTTGGATAGGGAACAAACAAACAGGCCATCGTCTTGAATTAATACAAAAAGGTAATAAAGCAATAGAATGTGTTTCCAGGTTTGACTCTGAAACAGCGATACTTTTAATGACAAGTTATCTAAATGGAAACATTGCCTGGGTAAAGGAATATCAATGGAAAAAGCCTATAATACTGGAATTTCTGGATAATCTTGAGCATTTATGTGAGACAAGAACCTAACAAGGCTAATTCAGCCGACGCAAAAAGCCGCGCGGCTGATTAGCAACGTTGGGTGTCAGCAATAGTTTCTTGACATAGTATCAATTGATGATATTATATTATTATGAACAAAAAACAGCGGCAAACCCTTAAGCGCATATTTGAAAGGCCTGAACGTGCGGATATTTTTTGGCTGGACATTGAATCTTTGTTTATTGCTCTCGGCGCTGATATTTCAGAAGGTAGAGGCTCGCGTGTACGGGTTGCACTCAACGGGGTTCGGGCTGTATTTCATAGACCACATCCAAAGCGTGTTACCAACAAGGGTGCCGTAAAATCAGTCCGTAGATTCCTGTAGGAAGCGGGGGTAAAAGCATAATGGAATATAAAGGATATTTTGCAAAAGTTGAATTTGATGATGAGGCTAATATTTTTCACGGAGAAATCATTAATTTGCGAGACGTAATCACTTTTGAGGGTAAAACCGTTGAAGAATTGCGGAAAGCATTTCATGATTCTGTTGAAGATTATCTTGAATTCTGCGCTAAGAGAGGAGAAGATCCCGAAAAACCTTATTCTGGGAAATTCATTGTCCGTATAGATCCAGAACTTCATAAAACAATTGCCATCCAAGCACGAAAAAATGGGAAAAGCCTTAACGCATGGGTTAATGACACTCTTCTAAAGAATATCACCCAACCACCTGCTTCACGCTGACCGGTGTTCCGCTGCGCTTCACACCGGCAGGTGAGCAGAGGGGTTCGCTTGATATAAATCACCATGGAACTTACTAAATCCCAAATGGAGGAAATAATATGCCAACGCTTGCACTTGAACAAATGACAGTAAAAGAGAAGCTACAAGTCATGGAAGAGCTTTGGAGTGATCTTTGTTGTAATCAAAACCAGATTCCGGTTCCTCAATGGCACAAAGACATATTGGACAGACGAGAAAAGCTAGTCAAAGAAGGCAAGGCAACATTCATAGACTGGGAAACCGCAAAAAAAAGGATAGCTGATAGAATCTCATGAAAATTCATATCGTTGATCAAGCGGAAGATGATCTTGTTGATGGATACAATTTTTATGAGGGTCAAACACCTGGGCTTGGGACATATTTCCTGGATTGCATTTACTCGGACGTTGAGTCGCTTGTGTTGTATGTTGGTATACATCGGATCGTCCACAAGAATTATCGGAGGATGTTGTCGAAAAGATTTCCTTTTGCAATTTATTATACCGTTTCAGGAGATGAGATAAAAATTCACGCGATTATTGACTGCCGCCGAGACCCCGCCTGGATTAGAGACCGTTTGAACGCGTAGCGAACCAGTCAGTACACCTGACCGAAAAAGCTGGGGCATTTTTCGCATTTACGTTATTTTGAGTAAAACTTCGCATTTGCCAATTTTACCTTTGGTTTTTCCGGC
>JAFDFV010000520.1:1813-2261 GCA_019309665.1 Deltaproteobacteria bacterium
AAATGAGTGACGCGTCGTCAGAAAAATGACTGGATTTGAAATTAACGAAAATTTTCAGCTTATGCCCAGGCGGCAAAATGCCGGAAATGAGATTATAGCGGCCTAAGCAAAAAGTGAAGTTTATCCGTATTAACAACGTTCTTTAAAAAGCGCCAATAAACGGCACAGCGAAGAAGGCCGCAAAGACAATTTTATAGAGCCGGCATTTTACCTTGTGCTTTGTCTCTCCTGCCTGCTTCCGGCACTCCGTAAAAACAAGTGAGTTCAAACGTTATGCCAAGGATTGAATAACATTACGTAAAACTTGTTTTCAAAGGAAATTCAAATGTTCAAAAAAAAAATGTTCGGGGACATGAGGAGAGCAGGCATGACTGTAGGCCTATCGAAAGGCAAAATATCAAAAGCAATGCTTGAAATTCTCGTTCAGTTGCCAACGGGAACGACTCAT
>JAFDFV010000141.1 GCA_019309665.1 Deltaproteobacteria bacterium
TGAAACCTTGAGACAACGGATTGAAAAAATTCAAAATGAGCAAATGCAGAGGCTCATGGAAAAAGGCTATAAGGCCAGGAAAGCAGAGAGCCTTGCCATAACAAAGGAATTTGAGCCCGGTGATCTGGAGGGATGGGATGAATATTAAGAAGGGGCAAATATATCTTGTCGCCCTGGATCCGGTTGTGGGAAAAGAGATTTCAAAGACCCGCCCGGTCGTTATTGTATCCAATAACAAAAACAACGAATTTTCTGCAACGGTAACCATCTTGCCTGTTACTTCTAAGAATCTCCAGAATATCTACCCTTTTGAGGTACTTTTACCCAAAGGAACCGGAAAACTTCCAAAGGCCTCAAAGGTTAAGACAGACCAAATCCGCACTCTCGACAAAAGCAGGATCGTGAAATTAATCGGGACAATAGGAAAGAAAGAGATGAGCAAGATCGAAAAAGCCACAAAAATTCATCTGGCGCTACTTTAGCGAACCCTAAGGACACGAACAGAAATAACTTCCTCATTAGAAATTACCATCATAGCATTCTCAAAATAAAATACCCAATAGGAAAATTATGCAACTGTCAGATCAACAAAGAGATGCTGTAGAATATATCGGGACTCCTGCTCTGGTTGTAGCCGGCGCCGGCTCAGGGAAAACACGTACGTTGACTGCTAAAATTGTTCATCTTATGTCAAACGGCTATGAGCCTGAGCGCATTCTTGCAATTACATTTACTAATAAGGCTGCCGGTGAGATGAAAAGCCGTCTTGTTCGTATGACAAAAATCCCGTCAAACCGTTTCCCCTGGGTTAGAACATTTCATTCCGCATGTTTTAAAATCTTGAAAAAACATTGCTCTCTGCTTGGATATAACACTCCTCTACAGATCTACGCAGGATACCAGCAGCAAAAGATACTCAAGGATATTATTGTCGGGAAGTTGAATTTTGACAAAAAGTATGTCCAACCTGTTCTATCTCAGCTTTCCAGAGCAAAAAACTCCGGCAATCCTTTTGATTATCTTGACAATAAGCTTTACGCTTTCCGTATCAGATTGCTTGATGTTTTTAATCTTTACGAAAAGGAACTGAAATCAAATAATGCGGTTGATTTTGATAATATTTTGCTTTTGACACGCAATTTGCTTCGGGATCACAAAAATGTGCGCAAGCAGTACAGAAAAATTTTCCAGTTTATTCTTGTGGATGAATATCAGGACAGCAATAATCTTCAGGAGGATCTTACAGGGCTGTTGCTTCGAAACGGCAACCTCTTTTGTGTAGGTGATGACTGGCAGGCTATTTATTCATTCAGAGGAAGCAATATGAATCATTTCCTGTCGTTTCCTGAAAAGTACAAAGAGGCACGGGTTTTCAGGCTGGAACAGAACTATCGTTCTGCGGATGAGATTGTTCGGACGGCAAATGATCTGATCGGGCATAACGACTGCAAAATGGAAAAAAAGTGCTTTTCCGACAAGCACGGGGGACTGGTTGAGCTTTATGATTTTTTCAATGAAAAAGAAGAGGCTGATTGGGTTGCCGGAAAGATCAAATCGCTTCGCGAAATGGGTCTTGCCTATAGTAAAATGGCTGTTTTATATCGGACTAAATTTTGCTCTCTTTCCTTTGAGAAGGCATTCAGATCTTTTGGAATTCCCTACCAAATGTTAGGTGGAAAGGGATTTTTTGAACGTAAAGAGATTATGGATATAAACTGTTATCTTGCTGCAGCGGTTTTTGAAAAAGATGATGCATCCTTTGAGCGGATTGTAAATATTCCCAAACGTGGGATCGGCCCGGCCGCTATCAATAAGATCGCTCAGATAAAAACAGGGGAAATGAGCCTTCAGGATGCAGCGCGCAATGCTCTTAGAGAAAAGCTTATGGCTCCCCAAATATATAATTCTCTCAGTGAGGTAATCAGGTTGCTTGATGATATTAAGGACATGAAACCTGATGCTGCAATCAACGCGATATTGTCAAAAGTTAACTATATGGATTATATTAAGCATTATTCCAAAGCCAATTCCATGGATTATACCTCAAGAGAGGAGAATATTGACCAGCTTATTTATTCAGCTTCACTGAAAGATACAATTGTAGAATATCTTGAAGAAGCCGCTCTAATTAAGGAGGACAAAGAAGATGAAGAAGAAGAAGAAGATAAAAAAAGCGGAGTAATTATGTCAACTATACATGCTTCCAAGGGGCTGGAATACAGGGTGGTTTTTGTGGTTGCATGTGAAGAACAGCTTTTCCCTCACTGGAAAGCCATGGACACAGAAATGGGTCTTTACGAGGAGCGCCGCCTTATGTACGTAGCGATGACAAGAGCGGAGCACTATTTGTTTTTAAGTCATGCCGGCTACCGAAAGGGACAATCAAACCTCCGAAGCAGATTTCTTGACGAGATTGAAGAATCATTAATTGTATGAGTTAGGGCTCGGTCAAAAATTACTTGGTAGAATTTGCGCCCAAATTTGCCGTAGATTTAATCAATCTGATTGAACAAAACCGCAGGAATAGCGAGCTATTTCGAGGACTTTTGCGAATAAAGATCGGTTAAAGATATGGTGAAGTTGGGATGCAAAAATGTCAAGTTATTTTTGACCGAGCCCTTTACCACGGAACGACACAGAGTTTCACTGAAAATTGTAAACAATAAAAAAGGTCTTTTAATGGCAGAATTTTCATATCAGGATATGTTTCCTGTTGGAGATGATTATACGGAATATCGCCTGTTAACTCAGGAGCATGTTGTCACAAAATCCTTTGAAGGCCTGGATATAGTAAAAATTGACCCAGAGGGGCTTACTCTTCTTGCCGAGCAGGCGTTTAGAGATATATCCTTTCTGCTGAGGCCGTCACATCTTAAACTGCTGGCAAATATTCTTGATGACCCTGAAAGTTCCGATAATGACAGATATGTTGCGGTTGAGATGCTGAAAAATGCGGTTATCTCTGCCGAAGGCGTATTCCCCATGTGCCAGGACACAGGAACAGCTATTATAACAGGTAAAAAGGGGCAGCAGGTCTGGACAAACTTTTCCGATGAAGAGTCTTTGTCAAGGGGTGTTTTTAATGCTTATACAAAAAACAATCTTCGTTATTCACAATTAGCTCCCTTAACAATGTATGATGAAAAAAATACAGGTTGCAATCTTCCCGCCCAGATTGAACTGTATGCAACACAGGGAGATGAATATAATTTTCTTTTTATTGCAAAAGGAGGAGGCTCCGCTAATAAGACTTATCTTTACCAGGAAACAAAAGCTGTTTTGAAACCGGGTGAGCTTATAACCTTTATGAAAAGCAAAATAAAGTCGCTGGGCACTTCAGCATGTCCGCCTTATCATCTTGTTTTTGTAGTGGGGGGAACTTCTGCTGAAGCGAACCTGAAGACAGTGAAACTTGCTTCAGCAGGATATCTTGACAGTCTTCCTTGCGCAGGGAACGAATTTGGGCGGGCATTCAGAGATCATGAACTTGAAGCTGAGTTGCTTGGTATATCACGAAAACTTGGAATAGGCGCACAATTCGGAGGTAAATATTTTTGTCATGACATAAGGGTGATACGCCTTCCGCGTCACGGAGCATCCTGCCCAATCGGTCTTGGTGTTAGTTGCAGCGCTGACAGAAACATTAAGGCGAAAATTACAAAAGGAGGAATTTTTCTGGAAAGACTTGAGACTGATCCGGAAAGATATTTGCCGAAGCCCACCTGCACAGACCATAATACGGTTAATATTGATTTGAATAAATCAATGGATGAGATATGCGGCATTTTAAACGGATATCCTGTTTCAACGCGCCTCTTGCTTACAGGTAAGCTTGTTGTTGCAAGGGATATAGCCCATGCAAAAATCAAGGAACAAATTGAAACAGGTCAGGGCCTTCCTGAATATTTCAAGAAACATATTGTTTATTATGCAGGTCCGGCAAAGACTCCTGAAGGCTATCCTTCCGGTTCCTTTGGGCCTACTACATCGGGGCGTATGGATTCCTATGTGCCGCTTTTTCAGGAGCATGGGGGTTCTTTGATTATGCTGGCAAAAGGAAACCGTTCCGGAATTGTGACAGAATCCTGTAAAAAACACGGAGGATTTTATCTTGGCTGTATTGGTGGAACTGCAGCCAGGCTGGGCAAAGAATGTATAACTGATATTGAAACCATTGAGTATCCTGAGCTTGGCATGGAGGCTGTATTTTTGATTACCGTCAGGAATTTTCCTGCGTTTATAATAATAGATGATAAGGGCAATGATTTTTATCGGGAATTTATTATTTAAATAACATTCATTTTTTAAAAGCAACATTTTTCTTTACATACGACTCAAAATAATTTATAGCTATCAGAAATTCAGTTTTATGTTGTATTAACTGGTTGAACGTGAGCTTTATGTGTAATTATACATAAAGTGGATATATACCTCGAAAGGCCACAAATAACGATTTTTCGCTGGCCCTGAACATCAATAGCGGTGTTGCTCAGGCTTGCAATAGCCTGCTATTCCAAGCCTTCGCGCCTTGCTCTTGATGCTCATTGCTCACCGAAAAAAAGCGCAATTTGTGACCTTCCGAGGTATATTTTCAAAAAGCTAAAGAGTTATAAAAAAATATTTTATTTGCCGGTATTATTTATAGCTCTCATTATTTTGACATTTAACAAAGGAGCGGCGCTATGGCAAAAAAAATGAAAACAATTGATGGAAACACAGCAGCAGCCCATGTGGCCTATGCTATGAGTGATGCTGCTGCCATTTATCCCATTACCCCTTCATCAGGA
This sequence comes from Deltaproteobacteria bacterium, assembly GCA_019309665.1. GTDB lineage: Bacteria > Desulfobacterota > Desulfobacteria > Desulfobacterales > ETH-SRB1 > B13-G4. The sequence goes on from JAFDFV010000141.1 coordinate 4,788, forward strand.
ATGGGAGAAATGTGCGATGAATGGTCGGCCAATGGTCTTAAGAATGTATTCGGACAAACCATGCTGGTTCGACAACTTCAGTCAGAAGCTGGTGCAGCAGCGGCTGTACACGGAAATCTGGCTGCAGGTGCCCTTACTACAACCTTTACTGCTTCACAGGGTCTTCTTTTGATGATACCAAACATGTATAAGATGTCGGGCGAAGTGCTGCCGGCAGTTTTTCATGTCACGGCTCGCGCAATTGCAGGACATGCGCTTTCCATCTTTGGGGACCATCAGGATATCATGGCTGTTCGACCGACAGGTTTTTCACTCCTGGCATCTGCTTCAGTGCAGGAGGTCATGGATCTGGGACTTGTAACACATCTTGCAGCAGTTGAGGCATCTGTTCCTTTTATTCATTTCTTTGACGGGTTTCGTACTTCACATGAAATTCAAAAAGTCGAAATGATAGATTACGATGACATGGCAAAATTGGTAAACTGGGACGCAGTTAAGGCGTTTCGCGCCAGAGCCGTAAGCCCGGAAAGGCCCGAACTAAGAGGAACCGCCCAGAATCCGGACATTTATTTCCAGGGTATAGAAGTGGCCAACCCCTATTATCAAAAGATTCCTGCTATTGTCAGTCAATGTATGAAAAAGGTTGAGAACCTGACCTCATCATTTCCATGGGTTCTTCCTGTGAAACAATTGAGGAGGTTGTCAATTACCTAATTGACAAAGGAGAACGAGTCGGCCTTGTCAAGATACGATTGTACCGTCCTTTCTCGGCTGAACATCTGTTTGCCGCAATACCCGCAACTGTTGATCGCATTACAGTTCTTGACAGGACAAAAGAGAGGGGTGCGCTGGGCGATCCCTTATATCAAGATGTATGTACGGCCTATATGGAACGAGGTGAAATGCCCGTAATAGTCGGTGGAAGATATGGTCTTGGCTCCAAAGAGTTTAACCCAGGCATGGTCAAAGCTGTATTTGATAACATGAATTCAGCCGGTCCCAAGAATCACTTTACCGTTGGTATTGTTGATGATGTTACAAACACTTCCCTGGAAGTAGAAGATGGATTTGATGTGGCTCCGGAAGGAACTGTCCAATGCAAATTCTGGGGATTGGGAGCTGACGGAACCGTAGGCGCAAACAAAAGCGCAATCAAAATTATTGGTGATAACACGGATATGTTTGCCCAGGCTTATTTTGCCTATGATTCAAAGAAATCCGGCGGCATTACCATGTCTCACCTTCGTTTCGGCAAAACGCCCATTAAATCTACCTATCTGATAGATTCAGCAGATTATATAGCATGTCACAAATCAAAATATGTGGAAACCTACGATGTCCTTGAGGGCATCAAAGACGGCGGGACCTTTGTTCTCAACTCCCACTGGACCTCTAAAGACATGGAAAAAGAACTACCAGCTTTCATGCGCAGAACAATTGCCGAAAAGAAGCTCAAATTTTACAATATCGATGCTGTGAAAATCGCGGCTGGAGTGGGTCTTGGAGGCAGGATCAACATGATCATGCAAACCGCCTTTTTTAAACTGGCAAATATTATTCCTGTGGAAGAGGCTATTGCCTATCTCAAAGACCAGATTAAAAAGATGTTTA
>JAFDFV010000521.1 GCA_019309665.1 Deltaproteobacteria bacterium
GAAGCTGGGCTTTCAGGCATTGGCGAGATTGCATTCTATCAATCAGGAATTGATGGAGCTTCACAGGAAAAGCTTAAGCCGCTTATGGAAATATGCGAAGATAAGAACATTCCTGTTCTGATCCACACCAATGAACCCGTGGGCCATTATTATCCAGGCAAGACTCCAAATACACTTGAGCAGATCTACAGACTTGTCAGAAAGTTTACAAATAACAAAATTGTTCTTGCACACTTATATCAAATAGCGATTCAGATTATTGGAAAAAACAAGATTCTTTTTGGCAGCGACTTTCCGCTTTTAAAGCCCTCTAAATATTTCAAGGAGTTCGAGAAGGCCGGTCTGTCAAAGGATGAAATAGAAAGCATTTGCGGTAATAACCAAGCATAAAAACTATAGCTTGAAAAATAGAGAATAAATGTAATTTGGGGTGTTGAAAGTGAGATAAATAATTACAAACCATACTTTAATATGCTATGCAACGCATATTTTCATGGGCGTCCCACTGGACTCCACTGGACTAACAGGCAAAGTTCGGGAACGATTGGGAAGGAAAGTTCAGAAGGATGTCCCCTATTCCGTATTGACAAAGGCACCATTATGACGTACATATTTTACAATATGTTGATAAAAAACTAAGGAAAACTTTACTATGGATGCAGCAACTCAAAATAAAAACGAGCGGATCAACCTCCGTGTGAAAAGCAGCGCAAAGCGCCTCATAGCGCGTGCAGCCGATTTTGAGGGCAAGTCAGTCAGTCATTTCATATTGACCAGTGCCTTGAAGCGTGCAGAGGAAACCGTCAAGGAGCATCAGATGATGACGTTGAATACGAAAAATTCAAGGGCCTTTTTCGATGCGCTGGCCGCTCCGGTGCGTTTTAATCGCAAATTGACCGCAGCTCTTGAAGAATATGATAAGCGCGTCATCAGCAAATGACGAATTTCCGAAATCTGGTTATAGCGCCGCTAAACGCCGCTCATGACAGAGCCGGCTTCCACTGTAATGTAGAAGCACTGGATCAGTATATTCATAAGCAGGCAGGGCAGGATATCAGACGCCGCATCAGTCGTATTTTTGTTGCAACGCTGCCGGACAACCCCAAAGAGGTGATGGGTTATTACAGCCTGAGCACATTATCCATTGAACTGAGCCAATTGCCGGAAAAGCTGGCCAGGAAGTTGCCGAAGCAGCCTGTCCCCGTTGCTCTGATTGGCAGACTGGCGGTTAGTAAAAATGCCCTGGGATGCGGCATCGGCAAAATGCTGTTGGTAGATGCCATTAAGCGAACCCTGACGGTCAGTGACCAGATCGCAATCTATGCCATGGTTGTGGATGCTATTAACGACAACGCCAAAGGCTTTTATGAGCAATTCGGGTTTGCCCGCTTAAGCGATGACAGCCCAAGACTGTTTCTGCCTTTAAAATCTTTTGAAGACAACCCAGTACCTATTAACCTATTACAATCACATGCTTAATGCGCTAATCAAGATGTGACACCAGAGTCACCTTCATCTCTTGAAATTAGTGCACTTTCTTTATGACTATGAAGGATACAGAATGAATCTTAATTTCTTGAGGAACGTAGACAAAAAGGAAGTGGATTTTTTTGTGACTGTTGATAACAAACCATGGTTTGCGGTTGAAGTCAAGATCAGTGACACGAGTGTTTCACCGCATCTTCATTATTACAGAGAAAAGCTCAACATTCCATATTGCTACCAGCTAATAAAAAAGTCCGGTGTGGACCGGCTTATAAACGGGATTCGTATTGTTTCTGCGGACAGGTTCCTATGTGGGCTAATATAGCAAGACCCTTGCAAGGCACCCGGCGCCTGTCCGCCATCGCGAGCTCAGGCGAGGCGGGCGGGCATCTATTCCGGCTTGACGTGGCATGTGACTTCATTACCCCAAACAAATGAAAAAAGAAACGCCTAAATTCAACCCTGTTTGTGTTCCCCCTCAATTATTATTTCTTACGATGATAATATTTTATTGGGACTTTGCTACTGGGAAAAACATGGTGTAACTGCTTCAGAATGTAAACAAATCTTTTTCAATCATCCTCTTGTGAGCGGGAAGGATTTAAAACACTCCAAACAAGAGTATCGGTATTACGCTTTAGGCCATACTGATGGTAGAAGGCATTTGTTTGTGGTGTTTACGATTCGAAACAGGCTCATCCGAGTAATCTCCGCCAGAGATATGAATCGAAAAGAAAGAAAGGTTTATGAAAGCTTATGAAAAAAAAGATTCCAAAATTCAAATCTGAGGATAAAGAACGTAATTTTTGGGCAACTGCCGATTCAA
>JAFDFV010000142.1 GCA_019309665.1 Deltaproteobacteria bacterium
AGCGATTTCTGCTGCGTTTTGTTTAGCAGCTCCCACCCTCTTGTTTTTTCACCATGTCTGGTTTCAAAAATTCCCAGCATTATTTCATTTACACGTACTTGAGGCGCCCCAATACGTGCCCATGTTTCTGTGAGGAGGGATATTCCCCTGTTTGCCGCTGCATATCCATCATTAAAAATAAGGCTTGCAGGCCCTGACCTGCCGGTAATACCGGCAATAGAGGAAAAGTTTATAACTACACCATTTTCTGAAGCTTTGAGATAGGGGAGAGCTGAATCAAAAACCCACCATTTGGCCCGAAGAGTCGTAGCCATTTCAAGATCCCACTGCTTTTGCATATACTTACCATGGACTACAGGCCAGCCTCCACGTTCTATATTATTTATAAGAATGTCAAGGCGGCCGAAGCGATCAATAACTTTCCTTATTAGTCCTTGAACTTTTTCAGTCTCAAGTAAGTTTGTCTTTATAATGAGGTGTTCAACATCTGTTTCAGCAAAATCCTGCTTCAATTCATCAATACTTTCTTCCCAGTCAAAATAATTTAAGGCAACTTTAACCCCCTCGTTCGCAAGAGCAAGTCCTATGCCTTTACCTATACCTTTGACGGCTCCAAGAACCAAAGCTACTTTATTTTTAATCTCCATGAGGTACAAACCTTGTTAAGTAGTGCCTGAGGGCGCAACACAAAAAAGTTGCACTGATCAGGCGTAACCGTTCAGCCTCTTTACAGGCTGATTTAATGTCGAATATCAAACAAGGAATGTCGAATTATGAAGTTTTAACTGCGACAAAAGTTTTGCTGTTCGAATAATTCATACAGCAAAGCCAATTAAACGCCTTTTAAAATCAAATTTACTACATTCCTTCCTTCGACATTCAATATTCCTTGTTCGATATTCGACATTCTTTTTTGTTTTGCAATTTTTTTGTGTTGCGCCCGTACCTGAAGCGGATATCTTTTATAAGACAGTTACAAATTATTTTCTGCCAAAAATTTTAATTTTTATACTCTTAATGCCCAGTTTTAAAAGTTCGACATCGTCGTTTTTTACATTATCTAGTGTTTCTGAATCAAGATCAAGGTCATCCAGTATGCCTTTGTCAAATATATGATACCTGAACGTATCCAGATCATAACATGCCATATGAAAAAATCGTTCTGTTTTAATAGATAATTGACCGGGCATGAAACGGTTTTTAAGGCTGATGATTTCCATCAACATGTCATTCATCTTGTTATAAATTTCGATTCCTTGTTCTTTTATCCAATTCTGGATTGTATTGACTTGTCCCTGCTTAAATCCCTGGCAGTGAGGTTCTTTAACCAGCAGGTATTGTTCGATATTCCTGCCTGTTTCTCTGGAACGTGTTAAAACTCGGACAAGAGGGTAGGTGCGGCATGATGAGGGGCGGTCCTTGTACACAGTGCAACCGGAATTGGAAACAAATGGACATTTTAATTCAGAGGTATAATCGGGTTTAAGGGTAATAACAGGAAGCCCTGATTCAGGGCCTGTGTGTTGGGAGGCATAGCGTTCCAGAAAAAGATCGGAAGGTATGCCGAGGTTGTTTTTGAGACGCAATATGTCGTAAGGAGTTAAAAACTGGTTGAGGTCTCTGCAGCATTCATTAAAACACGGCACACTTTCTGAGCATTTAAATCTAAAATTATCGTTTAATGATAGGGGCACAAAGTTTTCATTCATAAATTTATTCCTCTGTTGCAGGGCTCCCTCAAAAATAAGTTCACATTTTCGCATCAAACCCAAATCTGAGCGCCATTTTTTGCGAACCTATTTTTGAGCAAGCTCATAGTTTTTTGAAAGAGGTAGCATTTTTTCTATTATGTCAACAATAAATTGCCAAAAGACCAACTGAATTAACTTCAGATTAATAGAGCCTGAATAACATAAATAATACTACATATAGTGTCAAATCATATTGCGTTATCCATATTTAGTTATTGAATACATTTTGATATTTGTTCAGCCAAAAGTTCTTGACATCCATAAACATGAATGGTATTAAATAAATCTATTTGTATATAATCTATCTTATTAATTTTAAAGGATATTTATAATCATTCGTTGCTCTGTGTTTGAGCATGTTCTCTATTGGTTTGAATAAATGAGGATTGATTTTTTTGTGAAATAAAAATTTAAGGTGGCTAAAAAACTGTCCTTTTCGGCCGCAGTTATGAAGGGAGGTGCAAAGAGCTTAAATTTATAATAGTAAGGAAAATTAATGATTGGTGAGCAACTAAAATACTTACAAAGCAAAATTAGGAGGTATATTAATGCCAAGTTATGTAATTACGGAAAAATGTGACGGCTGTAAGGGTGGGGATAAAACCGCCTGTATGTACATTTGTCCTAACGACCTTATGGTCCTGGATCCCAATGCAATGAAAGCTTACAATCAGGAGCCAAATCAGTGCTGGGAATGTTTTTCTTGTGTAAAGATTTGTCCCACACAGGCAATTGAAGTAAGAGGCTATTCTGATTTTGTTCCTCTTGGAAGCAGTGTTATGCCGATGCTCGGCACAGAGGACGTTATGTGGACCTGCAAGTTCAGAAATGGTCTTGTCAAACGCTTTAAATTCCCTATTCGGACTACTGCTGAAGGTACTGCCAATGCTTATCCGGACCTCAAAGGTAAAGACCTTGACAGCGAACTGCTTTCTACTGAAGAGGCAGATGGTTATACAATCCCAACACCAGCTACTTAAGCAGGCTGAAATTTGTCAAGATCTGTAAAGTAAAATAATTTAAAAATTATATTTTTTTTAAGGAGGATAAAATATGGGATTACCAAATAAACCTTCGGGTGAAATTAAGGCCGTAAGGGATCCGGAAGTAGATGAACGAGAAGTTGATATTTTGATCGTAGGCGGTGGTATGGCCGCCACCGGTACTGCTTTCGAGGTTAAAAAATGGACAGATGGGTCGGTTCTGCTTTGCGACAAAGCATCAATGGAGCGCAGTGGGGCTGTTGCACAGGGCCTTTCAGCTATTAATACATATATTGGGGATAATAAGCCGGAAGACTATGTCCGTATGGTCCGCAACGACCTTATGGGTATAGTTCGTGAAGACCTTATCTTTGACCTCGCCGGCCATATTGATGATTCAGTCCATCTGTTTGAAGAATGGGGTCTTCCGATGTGGAAGAAAACAGATGATGGAAAGAACCTGGACGGTAAAGCCGGTCAGAAGATGGGAACATTGAAGGCAGGTGCTACACCTGTTCGTACGGGTAAATGGCAGATCATGATCAACGGCGAATCTTATAAGAGAATCGTTGCTGAGGCAGCCAAGCTGGCTCTTGGTGAAGAAAATATTATTGAGCGTTGTTTTATAGTTGAGCTTCTTCTTGATGCTAATGAAGAAAACCGTATTGCCGGTGCAGTGGGTTTTTCCGTACGTGAAAACAAAGTTTATATTATTAAGTGCAAAACCATGATGGTAGCATGCGGCGGTGCAGTTAATATTTATCAGCCACGTTCTATTGGTGAAGGTATGGGACGTGCATGGTATCCTGTATGGAATGCAGGTTCCACATATTCCATGGCTATGAAGGTTGGTGCAGAGCTTACCATGATGGAAAACCGTTTCACCCCGGCACGCTTTAAAGATGGTTATGGACCTGTTGGTGCATGGTTCCTCCTGTTCAAGGCCAAAGCTCTGAATGGTCTTGGAGAAGCCTTTGCAGGAAGCGATGCTGCCAAGGCAGAGCTTGAAAAATATGCTCCTTATGGAACTGCCGCCATTACACCAACCTGCCTGCGTAACCACCTGATGCTGTTTGAGATGAAAGAGGGCCGTGGTCCCATCATGATGGATACTGTTACTGCACTTGCCACTCTCGGCGAAACCATGAGCAAGAAAGAGCTCAAGCATCTTGAGTCAGAGGCATGGGAAGATTTTCTTGATATGACATGCGGACAGGCTAACCTGTGGTGTGCGCAGAACTGCGAACCTGAAAAGAAGAATTCCGAGATTATGCCTACAGAGCCCTATCTGCTTGGATCACATTCAGGCTGCTGCGGTATCTGGGTATCAGGACCTGATTTTGACTGGGTGCCTGATGCATACAAGTGGGACTATAAAGGTAAGGTATATAACCGTATGACCACAGTTAACGGTCTGTTTAGTTCCGGTGATGGTGTGGGGGCTTCCGGTCATAAGTTTTCATCCGGCTCTCATGCGGAAGGACGTATATGCGCTAAGTCTATGGCAAGACTTGTTCGTGATAATGCAGACTTTACTCCGACACTTGCTCAGTCAACTCAGGAACTGGTAGATCTGATTTACAAACCGGTCAGAATTTATCTGGATAACTGCGGACTGACAACAGACGAAACAATTAATCCCAACTATGTCAAGCCTTCAGGCATGGCGCTTCGTTTGATGAAGGCCACAAATGAGTATGGTGCTGGAACTGCCACATTTTATCAGACCAGCAGCAAATCGCTTGAGATAGTAATGGATCTTCTCCAGACGATGCGTGAAGACTGTGAGAAACTGGCTGCCGGTGATGTCCATGAACTGATGAGATGCTGGGAGATCGACCATCGTATCTGGACTGTTGAGGCACATCTGCGTCACATCCAGTTCCGTAAAGAAACTCGTTATCCTGGTTTCTATTATCAGGCTGATTATCCTGGCCAGGATGATGAAAACTGGTTCTGCTTTGTTAACTCAAAGTATGATGTAAAAGCCAAGACCTGGGAAATGATCAAGAAAGATTACATCAAGATCATTCCTGATGCATAGCAGATCGGCTAAATAATAGTCGTATATAAAACCCGCCTCCAGGCATCGCAAGATGCCTGGAGGTTTTTATTAATTTTCTATTTATATTTGTGCTAAGTAACTAGTCTGCCCCTTTTATATTTGTTCAATTGGTTTGATTGTTCTGCCTGGGATAGGTTATTGTCTTAATCAGGCCAATCAAACTAATTGAACTAATGCAGAATGATTAACAGTTTTTAACTGAATAAGAAAAATTAAAAGCATGGAGGGATAGCATGACAGAAGAGAAAGCAGCCCCTGCTAGCGGAAGTATTTTAGTTGTTGGAGGAGGGATAAGCGGGTTAACTACTGCTCTTGAAGCTGCCGAAGTGGGGTACGAGGTATTCATAATTGAAAAAAATCCTTACTTGGGCGGAAGAGTTGTACAGTTGAATCAGTATTTCCCAAAACTCTGTCCTCCTACCTGTGGACTTGAGATCAACTTCAGGAGGATAAAGGACAATCCAAGAATAAAAGTCTTTACACTGGCGGAAGTAGAAAAGGTTGATGGAGCATCAGGCAACTATGATGTTTCAATAAAATTGAATCCAAGATTTGTTAATGAAAATTGTGTAGCTTGCGATGACTGTATTGAGGTGTGTCCTGTTGACAGGAATAACGA
>JAFDFV010000009.1 GCA_019309665.1 Deltaproteobacteria bacterium
GATGAGCCCTCTACCTGCTCAAAGAGCAGAGCTTTTCCTCCATACGGGCTTTTTGACTCTTGATCCGTAATTTTACTTATTTCAAGGAGCGGGGAAACCTCATGCCGTATGTATCTGAGCTCCCCTGCCTTATCCAGAGCACTCAAAAAATTTTTTAAGTTTTTATACAATTCTGTTTCCTTTTTTCACTGCTTTCATCAAAATGACGACGAATCTTAAAATGTTCAAAAATTGTTAGATTTTGATTTGTCATATTTACCTTACCCCTTTTTATATCACCGTAATGACAGTTTCAGGAGAAAGCCGTTTAAACCGCTCTTCGGCATTAATTCTATCTTTATCATCAAAAAAACCGGCATTTAAATCTCTCTTGGGGGCAAGAGCATAATAACTCCCCTATGTTTTTTCCCTTTCAGTCCGCATAAATTCTGCCAGCCAGTCAAGAAATGCCGAAAACTCATTGTATCGCTTCGGCTACCAGCGTAAGGCGGGACAGCCTGTAAATTCAATCAGTTGGCAACCCCTTAGATTTTGCTTGATTGTGAAATTACCATAGAGCCAAAATGGCGTAAAGTGTCCCGCTTTAAGTTGGTAGCCTATCGCTTCCGGCCATAGAGTGAACGACCAATGTGCCAGTCTGATGTGTGAAGGATTTTCATGTGGCAACACTTATGATTTCCCCTGTCGATTTTTAAAAAGATAGTTCAATAAGCCTAATAGTTAATATTTAAGATGCTACCCTGTTTTGTTCCCTGTTTTGTTCCTTTGCCTGCTGTTCCAGAATGTCATCCACAATTTTCCGGTAGTCGACATCGCCGTGATATCTGGCCGCATTTTCAATAACCCACTCGACAACCAGTTTTCCTGTTTCGTTAAGATTTTCGACCCGAAGGAAACAGCGCAAGTCTTTTTCCTCAATATCTTTTAACAACTGGCCAATAGCAAAGTTGAAGAAAGGCGATGCGAACTGGGTAACGCCGTCGAAGTCCAGCGTAACAGTTTCTGCTTTTGTCAACGGCTCATGAATCTTTTTATAAATTTTCTGCCCGTCTTCCTTGATGATGCAGCGCGGGCCAATTACATCCTTGATGATAATCTTCATTTCTATCTCCTTGCTTTCATTCTTCCATCTCTCTGCTGAGTTCCACCTCAATCTCTTCCACTGTAGGCAGGCTGGACTTCAGATCGTCTGGAAGGGCGCGGGTGAGTTCGTACTCGGACACACCGATGGGTTTCCGGATATCGCGCAGGGCGTATTCGGCAAGCACACGGTCATTTTCCTGACAGAGGATCAGGCCGATGGTCGGCTGGTCGTTTTCATGTTTGAGTCGGTCATCCACTACCGAGCAGTAAAAGTTTATTTTGCCTGCGTATTCCGGCTTGAATGCGCCTTTTTTGAGTTCGATCACCACAAAGCAGCTTAGTTTCAGGTGATAAAAGAGCAGGTCAATGTAAAAATCCTTATCGCCGACTTCGATGTGATACTGCCTGCCGATGAATGCAAAGCCGCGTCCCAGCTCCAGTAGGAATTTTTCAAGGTGCTTGACCAACTCGGTTTCCAGTTCCCGCTCCTGAAACGGTTCGGCAAGTGTCAGAAAGTCGAAGATATAAGGGTCTTTCAAGGCTTGGCGCGCCAAGTCGGATTGGGGATCGGGCAGGCGTTTTTCAAAATTGGTCACTGCCGCGCCCTGCCTCTCGCGGGTATTGCTCTTAATCATCAGCCCCAGCACATTCCGGCTCCATCCCTGTTCGATGGTCTGGTGCATGTACCAGAGCCGGGCTGGCAAGTCTTTTATCTTTTCCATGAGCAGGATGTGGTGTCCCCAGGGGATTTTTGCAACAAGCTGTTGCAAATTTTCAAAAGAATCACTGGCTGGTAATTGTGCCACAGCTTGTGGCACTTTTTTAACGTTGTCGTTCTCAGCCGATGGCAATTGTGCCACAACTTGTGGCCCATTTGCGGACAGCAACGAATATTCCCTGTAGAAGGCGATCATTCGTTTGAGGTTTCGTTCTGAAAATCCCTTTACCTCCGGCAATTCATTCCGAATATCCCGTGACAGTCGCGGAATAACCTTGGTGCCCCAGCCTTCATGCTGTTGGCGCTCGTGAATCATCCTGCCGATATCCCAATACATCAAAATCATTTCCGCGTTGGCGGACAAGGTTGCCTTGACCTGTGCCCGGCGGATGCGATCTTTGATTTGTGTCAACAGCTTTCCGTATTGGATCAAATCCTGTCTCATTGCTTTTGTCTTTCTTTTTTAAAAAGGGTAACTGTCTGTTTTTTCAACCGTGAACCGATAACTGTAACCCATGAACGGTCACAAAAAAAGATAGTTCGATAAGCCCATAGTTAATATTTAAAACGTGAGCCTGTTCTGTACATGTCCTTTCTCATACAGAACGGCGCGGGCAACCGACTGGCAATGAAGCACAGCGGAATTAACAGTCCGCGTTCACCCGCTTGTTCGCATGTGCCGTCGCTATGAGATAAGCAGTATCTCCTTCTTCCCAGCAACTGCTTATGAAGCCATCCGTTTTGCAATAGCCTCAATCTCACCTTCAGACAGACGATCTATTGACCAGCCTCGTGCAAATTTTGCGGTCTCTGATTTCGGCAATTTATCTTCGGTAAGATCTCGAATTCGAATACGCGCTGGCATCGCAGCTCCTTCCCCGACAAATATCGCCTCCTGTTGTGCAAGATTCGGCAAAGCTTTTGTCATGCCTGACAACCCGTCTGGAAGAAAACGCGCCACATGCTGCTGGTCTGCTGCGTTTGTGAGCCTTAAAACCAACCATGTCCCGCATTGTGCAATGACCGTACTTTCGACATCAGCCGGTCGCTGGCTCACCAGCATTAACCCGATACCGTATTTTCGTCCTTCTCGGGCAATTCGCCTGATAGACGATTGTGCGGCGGCATATTCAGCTTCTCCTCGATCCGGAACATATCGGTGCGCCTCTTCACACACCAAAACAACGGGATCGTGTTTACGCTCTTCCGCAGTTTGATATACTTTATATTGGAATAGGAGCCGTGCAAGCATCGCAGATAATGGGCCAGCGACTTCGTTTGGTAAGCCAGAAATATCGAGTATTCGAATATCCCGCTTTGCCCCCTCGTTGCCATCAATTTTTCCAACCAGTTGCTCAATTATTTTCCCAAGTGACACACTCTTTCCGGTCAACTCATCCATCAGGAATTGAATACGCGGATCCCGTCGAAGCACCGACAGCTTGTCCAATATTGACTTAAACTTTTTCGCAAAATCCCCCGGTGGAATCTTTTCCAACTCACTCGTATTTTTTTTAAGCCGAGCGGCTTGTAAGTAAACAATATGATTGTAAAACTCATCTAAACTGAAAGGACGCGGCTTATCGCGATCAAACTGGGTCAGTTGTTCATCAGTCACACCATTTTTGGGCTGAGGAGCATCATGATCTCCACCATCTGCAGGTACATGTCCACCGTAGTCATTAGGTGATGGTTCCACAAGATCAGCTGCCACCATTCGAGCATAGGTGATCGCCTTATAAACGATATTGTTCTGCGATGTAGCCTCTTGCTCCGTTTTGCCAATTACAAGCATCCGGAATTCATCTGCCGACATCAGCCAATATGGCAGTTTAATGGGAGTCCCTTCAGCTTCTTCAGTTCCGAGCGGGTTATATGCCCGATACACCACAGCACGATCCCCAAAGGCGTGATCATACTCACCATGCGGATCAATGATAACAATTCGTGGTCGGCAGTCGCGTTCAAGCACGGCCTTGTGCTCAAGCATGCTGTGAAGCAACGCTGCAACGGAGCCTGACTTTCCTGATCCCGTTGACCCCAGAATGGCACAATGCATTCCGAACATTTTGTCGATGTTTGCCCGGCAGAGCGCATTATCAGCTCCGACGTAGTGAGCAAAAGGCACAAGTGGATCATAGTCGTCTGCACGTTGTTGTCCCTCAGCTGCGCTGTAGAGCTGAATCGTTTCTTGTCTGGTAAGCAAAAAGACGCCTTGGCGTGGTAGCGGATAAGTGGTAACGCCACGAACGAACCATAGTTTCTGGTCGGCTACGTTCCATACACCTTCCGCAAAGAGTTCGACCTCCATAATACGCTGATCAGCATCTGGAGGTATCGGATTCACCACCTCAAACAGTTCCTCAGAGCGCATTCGAAGAAGAGTGACGAACCCGAAAACTAGTCGGCGTCCAAAATGAACCTTTACGATACTACCAATTTGACCAATTGGATAAACGCGCCCCTCATAAGTCCGGGTCAATTCCGTAACATCTCCCGAAAGCTCGACCTTTATGGTGGTGCCAGAGACTTCGACAATATGGCCAATCTTTAATTCACTTATAAGATCAAATACACTCATAGCACACACGCCTCCGCACCACTGTTCAGGATTCTCGTTACGCCTTCATATTTCCACCAGTCCCACTTCTCACCATTAGCGGGAGGAAAGAATGGGCCTTCATTTCCGACATATAACCCCTCACCAGAGATCACATATAAGCGCTTTGCCCACGGCAATTCTCTCCACTGTTCCAACACTGAATTGAGACATTGTGAAAATACCAGGATTGTAGTCTTGTTTTCAGGTTGCTGTAAGGATAGTTCTATTTCCTTGTTAATGTGCTCATCGCCAAAGCTGTATCCGCAAATAATCAGGACATTCTCCGCACCCGCACCAAGGGTTCGGCGAAACAAATCAAATTGAGCGGCGAAGGGATCTCTTTGTGTCGCCAGATACTTGGTTGCTTGCGGATAAATCAGCACTCTTGACGATGTACTTGGGTATAAGTCTCCATCCCGCACACGCCACACTTTCTCATCATCGCCAAGATACCAATCAATAGAACCATGGAGTTTAATCACATGGGCGCGAAATCTAAATTCCGGCTCTTGCTCCCCATAATGGTAATTTCGATATGCGACAGCACCTCCTGAAAAACCATCCCAGCATGAAAAACAACCCAGAGCAAGAGCATCCTCAATAAGTGTGTCGTAATTAATGGTGAAAAGCTTGACGGCACTTCGCCTTTCCGCAACACCAGCCTGACTCCGGTTGAACAGTGCCGAAACGAACTTTTGGTGCCCGTCAACCTTGACGAATGGCTTTTCCCGGGTTCCAATCCGCTCAGGCTCATTACCATCAGCAGGAGTGTACCCCCAGCGAATTGTCTCCGCAATCCACATCAGTATCTTTCCGTGTAATCCACGTAACATATCAAGTTCCATAGTCTGAGTACCCACCGTGACCTTTTTCTCTTTGGAACGTTCTGCGATGGTCGCGTAATCGCATAATTGACTCAGGATGTGTTCAATGTGCGATTCATCTGGCAGTTCCTTCTTTACAGCATTCAGAACGGTGAGAGCTTCTTCGTCATCAGACTTAGCTTTGGCAAATACTTGCGACGTCAAAGGCCCCATCAAAGGGATGCCAGCGTTGACGCTGACGCCTGCACCGAAAAGCCACGATTGGTTACTTGCGGCAAGCAGTTTGTCGAGTTGTTTGAGACTATCGTTGTCTGCGGTTTCCATTGGATACAGTTTTCCTTCCGACTCTTATTGTTGGTATAATCTGTAAATTATGCGAACCCATGCATCACCTGCCGACAACATGCGGGGTAATGAGTTTTGAGATTGCAAATAACTTGATGCGGGAAATGGTGCTTGAAAAACCGCCGCACTGTTGGCGGTCAGCGTACATGCTCATATGTATTATAACGCGTTTTATTCATTTTCTGTTCCCACCTTTTCCTGAAGTACAGAATGAAAAAGTTTCTTTTCTTCGGGATATTCAGATTCGTCAATTTTTGACAGGGAACGGATGATTATTGAATTGATACCAAACTCTTGAATGAAGTCTTCTTCTATATACTGGGCAGCTTCGATCTTATCCTCTATATCTATTTTTATTTCATCTAAAAACCGAAAGAATAGCGTCGTGTATTCATCAACGCAAAATTGGTGGATTTTTTCCAGATTTTGCAAATATTTTTGGGACCGTTCTTCAAAGTCTTCTTCACTTGCAAGATAGATACCGTTGGTGTGCAGAATGTCATTTCTCTTTTTGACAGGTGCTTTCAAGTTTCCGATCTGATCATTCGGTATGCCAACTGCCCTGTAAAACTGGAAAATGGTGGATTCGTTTTCATTGGAAAAAGAGTGCCAGGAAATATTATCAACCTCTTTGACCTGTAATCTGTCATGGAATCCAATCAGAACATATTCAAATCGTTTTTTGTCAGCGCGAAAGATTCCGTAAATATAATGATACACAATGCCCATATAAATCATGTGCAGGGCGACAACGGCAAAATGATAATTTCCCGCTTGATAATTCTGTTCTACGGAATTAACCAAAAAAGCAAAATAATCCGCGTCTGACGGGTTTTTATATTTGATAGGCAAGTATTCAGAGATTTGGTAAGCGGTTTCCATTGGTTAATTTTTGTCAATCAAATCATAAGCCAAACTAGCTAAAACAATATAATGGATAGCTAAATTTTTATCTATTTTATGGGCAGGTGTATGTGCTTTTTCATTTCTTAATTTTTGTATTGCCATATGCAAAAATTTTACACCTTCAAAAAAATCTGCCTCGACAGCATCCTTTGCAGCATGTCCAAATATGACAGGATAATTCGCACTCTTGAAAGCTTCGTGTGCTTTTTCTTTACTTGTGATGTCCCTTAACTTGTATCTAACAATCTTGTATGCTTCTTCTACAGCATTAAAATAATGCCCATTTTGCAATAAGTCTTGCACATGAGAAAATACATCTTTTTGTAAAACAATATTTATCTTTCCATCAACTATTTCTGCTTTTGTTGTGATTTCATCTTTCACACCACCAAACAATTTTCTACCTATTTGTTTTCCGGCATTTATTTTATTTTCAGGGAAATCATCGTTTTTCAAATTACCAATTAGAATCTGGTTTTCAATATATTCAATAAGTTTTAATATGCTTCTTCCGACAGTTTTATTGTCCGCCTTCCTCCAAAAGCCTCTCATTCTGTTTGCTTTTGAGCAACTGGCATAATTATATTTCTCATCGTAGATAGGTATTGATAAGTCATCATCAAAAAATTCTCCCATTGTTCTATCAGAGAAATTAAGAACATAGCCACCTTCCATTTGGAAGAGGTTTTCTAAAATTTGTTTATCAATTGTTTTTATACCTGCCATGATACTTTAATTTTATTCCCCCCAAACCTCGCCAATCTTTACCTTGATCTTTTGTTCATGAATAACGATCAGCTTTTTGCATTCCGCTACCATTTTTTGTTCTTTTTCGATTTCAGCAACAATTTGTTTTTGCACTTCGAGAGATGGAAGGGGGATTTTATGTTTTGTATAAACATCTTGGCGATTTAAACCAGGAATACCAGCCCCACCCTTCAAATTTTGAAGATTTAAAGATTTGAGAACAAGATAAATATACCTTAAATCTGTTTTCTTATGATTTGTTAATTTAACATAGTAAGTTGTATCAATCGGAAAGCAGTCTTTGTCTGCCCAGACAACTTCACCAGCGGAACCTTTTCTGCCCACAATTATTGCTGGCCCATTTACTAAAAACTCATTGTGATAACCGCTAATACCGTTTGATCCCATTACCGGATAACGGCCTGCCATTCTTTTTTTCTTCGGTAGGCTTGAACCATACTCAAGAGTGCAGACATCTTCAAACTTCACCATCGGCCAATCGGGGTTGATTTTGATGCGGGGTTTCCAGTTTTCAGCAACCTGCCGTGCGCCATCTATCACTTTTTGGTAGCTGTTCAATTCGGCAACGATCTCTTTCTGGACTTCAAGCGGCGGGACGGGAATTTGGATTTGTTTTAACTTTGCAAAATGTCTTTTATAACCATCGGATTTAACAGGGTTTGTTTTGAGCAGAAAGTAGAGAAATTTTGGAAATAACTTTTCTGCAGTTTTTAATATTTTAATACCATCTGCTCCTTGAGCAAAAGGGCTTTCAACATATTTGACTGCACAAGTATGGTCTCCAAAAATAACAAATGGTTTTTCTCCTTTTACTAAAGATTCTGAATCATCTATCCAGCCTGCTATTTCATTTTGAGATTGATCAATAATGGGGAAACTGCCAATTTCAAAAAAATCCTCTTTTTTGATTTTGATAGGTGGCGTAACTGTAGTAATAACCTCTCCCAACTTCACCATAGGCCACTTGACCTTGCTGTAATCCACAGCCTCTTTATACCTGTCTCCGGTGAGGTTATAGTCGCCATTTTCGGCAATTTTTTCTTTCTTTACCCACAGGGCAATCCTGGATTCTGTTTTTTTGCCCTTTTGCCAGTTTTGCAGGATTTTAAACGCATGCGTCAGGTCATTTTTATCTATTCGCCTTCTCTGAGCGCCAAGATCAAAGCCGTCATTTTCCACCTTGACAAACAGAATTTCATCACTTTTTTTTGCCAGCATCTTATCTATAAATAGTATAGAAGTTTTTACTCCGCTGTACGGCCGAAACACTCCGGCAGGAAGGCTGACCACCGCATAAAGATAGTTTTCATCCATCAGCATTTTTCGCAAGGCTTTATAGGCATTGGCAGATTGAAAAATAATGCCTTCAGGAACAATGATTCCCGCTTTGCCATTTATGCTGAGATGTTCGGCGATATAATCCACAAACAGCACTTCCGCCCGGTTTGCCGATACCTGAAACAGCTTATGGGGCCGGATGCCGCCTTTTGGGGTCATAAACGGAGGATTGGCAAGGATGATGTCAAAATTATTTCCCCAGCGTTCTTCATAGGTCAGGGTATCATATTCGTAAATTTGCGGAGTGGAAAAATTGTGCAGATAGAGATTGACAAGAGAAAGCCGCACCATGTCCGGTGAAATGTCATAGCCTACTATGTTGTGTCCCAGACGTTTGCGGTCGTCAGGATTGAGCTTGTCGCCTCTGTATTTACCGTTTTTTTGTATCTCCACGATGGTGATATCAGCGCTTTCTGTTTCCGCAAAGGTCGGAACATATTCTTTCGCTTTATAATTGGAAGAGTTTTTACGCCAGATATGTTTGTATGAAGAGATCAAGAATCCGGCTGTGCCACAGGCAGGGTCAAGGATTCTGTCGGTCTTTTTGGGATTTACCACTTCTACTATAAAATCAATAATATGGCGTGGGGTGCGAAACTGTCCGGCATCGCCCTGAGAACCGAGAATAGAAAGCAGGTATTCAAAGGCATTGCCCAGATTTTCACTGTTGCTGTAGCTGAAGCCGTTTATCTCTTTTAAAAAAAGATTGAGCGTTTCCGAGTCACGGTAGGGTAAGTAGGCATCCTTAAAAATGGTGCGGAAAAGCTCCGGTATCTGTTTTGATTTGGCAAAAGATGACAGGGCGCGAGTATAGATGTCCCACCGTTCTATACCGGAAAGTTCCCGGCTCATCAAACGTCCCCACGAAAATTCTTTCAGGTCACCAGCAAGAAATTGCGCCTTGCCGCTGAGCTCTTCATTTTCCCTGTCCATGTCATCCATGAACTTGTAAATCAGGGCATTGGTGATCTGTTCAACCTGTGCCTTGGGGTCGGGCACTTTACCTACCAGAATCTGGCGGGCGGAATTGATCCTCTGCCTGGTTTCCTTGTCTAACATTTAACGTCCTTTGATTTGTCTTAAACGGCGTAAGTATTAAAAGGGATGTAGTCTTTCGCGTATTCCGGAACAATATCACGCCAGCCGTTCAATGCCCTGAACTCATCTTTGGTAAAAGCCGGATAAAAATCAAGCTCGCCATAATGTTTTTTATTGATGATCTGACGGAATTGTTCATCAGCGACATAGGCTTTCAGGTAGTTCTTGATATAGGGCACATATTTGCTTTCAGGCTTGTAAATTGAGATGAATTTTTCGCATTCTTCTTCCAGTTTTTCATCTTTGCTCTTAAAGCCGGTAATAAAACCGAAAATCCGTTCAAGAAATTCACGCCAGGTCAGCCTGCGGTCAAGGTTTTCGCTCTTTCTGATTTTTTCAAGATTCAGATAAAGTTCCGGTTTGTTTTCGTATTTATCCCTGAGAATGGCTATCGCCTTTTCCCATTGTTCTTTCTCAACGGCCTGTCTGACGTCTTCGTCCTGTTGAATCGTTTCCTGCGCTTTTTCAAAAAATTCGCGGTCTATCCGCATTCCTTCAAGGCCGATAGGCGTTTCAGTTAATTTTTTAACCTTGTCAGGATCGAAAATTTCTATTTCATCAACATTAACCCCTACGCCTCCTTCACCTGTTCCGTTTTTTACGGCGGGAAGCTCAAGTACTTCATCGTAATTGAACTTTTCTTCAAAATATTCACAATTGGCAAAGAAATCGAAAAACTTGAAATTTACTTTTTCGTGCTTGTGAAGCGTGCAGTATTCGTCAGTGTATTCAAAGATAAATTTCCGGGTTCCCCGTCCCTTTATCTGGATAAAATCGGTTGGGGAAAAAACCGGACGCATCAGAGCAAGATTTAAAATATCCTGACAATCGTAGCCGGTTGTCATCATGCCAACAGTAACGCAGACACGGGTTTTACTTGATTTGTAGTTATCCAGAAAACGGGTGTGGCCGTTCAAGTTGTTGTTGGCAAAATTGATGGTGAATTGCTGGGCATCCGCTATTCTTGAGGTGACTTGAATCGCAAAATCAGAGTTGTATTTGTCCAGCCATAACTGAAAAGCCAGTTTGTTGAGAATTTGCGTTATTTTTGCAGCGTGGTCCTGGCTGACACAAAAGATAATGCTTTTACCGATTTCTCCGGTAACAGGGTCTTTTAGGGCATTTTCCAGAAATGTTCGGCAAAAAACAGTATTTGTTTTTTCAGAATAAAACTTTTTCTCAAAATCCCGTCCAAAAAAAGTTTCTTCCGTTTCTTCTCCATTCTCATCTGTTATGATAACCGCATAGCCTTTATCCGATAAAAGCTGAGTTGTAATTTCTGTTCTGGCGTCAGCGACAACCGGATTGATTAGATATCCATTCCGAACGCCTTCAAGCAGGCTGTATCTGAAAGTGGGCTCGCCACTTTCACAGCCGAATGTTCTGTAAGTATCAAGAAGTTGTCTTCTTTCCCATGCACGCGGGTCTTTTCCTGAAAGTTTTTCCGGGTCAATATTTTTAAGATAGTTTTTGGGTGTTGCGGTAAGTCCGAGTTTGTAGCCGATAAAATATTCGAAAACAGCACGGGAGTTTCCACCGATTGAACGATGGGATTCATCGGAAACCAGCAGGTCAAAATCAGTTGGAGAAAAAAGTTTTTTATATTTGTTCTGTGAGGAAAAGCTCTGCACTGTGGAAATAACAATTTCCGCTTTTTTCCAGTCGTCACGATTTTTTTATATATGACTGAGGTATAGTCGTTTTTCAGGTACCGGACAAAGCTTTTGTATGCCTGATCTTCAAGTTCAAGCCTGTCAACAAGAAATAGTATACGCTTTGCGTTTCCTGTTTTTAGAAACAATTTTATGATAGCGGCGGAAATAAGGGTTTTTCCTGTCCCTGTCGCCATTTCAAAAAGGAACCTGTCTTTGTCCTCCCTTGCCCATGCCTGTAATGCGTATATAGCTTTGGTTTGGTAAGGCCTTAAAATTCGTAAGCCTTCATCAAAAAGATATTTGTTTTGCGTTTCTTCATTCTGGTATCGCGGATCATCTTTGAAGCTCGGTTTTTGAGTGACGGCAATATAATCTTCCGAAACAATTTCATCTGCAAGGCGTTTGCTGTCAGGACTGAAAGTTTGCCGGTGCCTTATAGACTCCTGCGTTGGAAACTCTGTAATAATTTCCGGATTGCCACGCTCCAAATCCCAATAATAATGAAGGTTGCCATTTGAGAGAATGACAAACCGGACATTGAGGCTTTTTGCGTATTTTCTGGCCTGCTCCTTGCCGTCGAGAGGACTTTTTTTTTCTCTTTTGGCTTCGAGAACTACAAGAGGGAACCCTCTTTCATTCAGCAACAGGAAATCAACAAAGCCATTTTTGACAGATTCAAAATCTTTTCCAAAGGCATCAACATCTTTTTCTTTTATTTTGATATTTGGCTCAAGCTGGATGTTGGTTGGGCCATTTTCATCATCAAAAAAACGCCATCCTGCATCTTCAAGCAATTTATTGATTTTTATTCTGGCTTTTGCTTCTTTTTCGGCCATTCAACATCCTGTTACTTTTTGTTTGTATTTGGCGGTGTTATGACTTTTTTTTGGTATTCTGTATTTACGGTATTAAGAAGACCATCCTTTGCTTTGCGGTAGGTGAGGATAGCAACAGTACCGGCGATCCCGAAAAAAAGAATCTGGGTGACTTTTAGAATTTGATCAATGATTCCTGGTTCTATTTGCATTAGGATCTCCTAGCTGATAGCGCCTTAAGGGTGAACCTACAATTTCCAATTATGGAAGTCAAGGAAAGTCCCAAGCCCAGTAGATGGAGGCAAAGAGCATAGTGTTATCACAACTTAGGTATCCGGTAACAGTGCTTCGGAAGGCAGTAGCTTTGCTGAGGCGGAGTAACACAAAAGCATGAGTCTTCCTTGTGGCTATGCCACCACAAGTGTGGTGATCTACCTGTGCCTGGCACGCAGACAGGCGAACAGAAATTGAGTCAGGCGTGCATTTGCGGGACGGTGCCGTGACTGAACAGTACGAGCAAATGGTTGCGGTGAAGGGATGAGTTACTTATTTGCATACTGCTTCAACAATTGGATGAATATTATATCTTCTCCTAAATTGTATTCGGAATCAGTAGAGAGTCGATTTTGTTATCAAAAAGAGCCATTATCTTTTGCAGTTTTTTTTCTTGGCCGCTAATACTTATTGCATAAGCCGACACTGATGATGGCGCTTTATCAATGAAATCTTTTAATATCTTTGAATTGTTTCGGCCTTTTAGGATTTTAACTGTTAATTCATGCGCGTAATCAGGCGGGATTTCACAATATAGTTTTTTGCATTTCCTGTAAATCTGAGTGTTTGGAACATCAAGCGTAGTACCATAATACTCTTTAATGATTCTCATATATTCAGATTTTCGGAGAGAATCAAATAATATGGCCGGATTTATATTTTCTTTATTCGATTTTGGTTTACGTATCGTTGTAATAGTGTTTCTGTCAGTAAGTACAAGAACTCCTGCTTTTTCAGGTAAGATAGTGTCTAATGTTTTTGCATGTGAAGGTGATGTAATCACATTTATATAATCAAATATTTCAAAATATGACTGTATCTGTTTTTCAAGGCGAGCAAAAGAGTCGTATTGAGATTTTATTTCATAAACGGTAGTTGTTCCGTTTAATATCACGACATCAGCTTTATTTTTTCCGGCTCTGAATTCTGTAAGCATGTGCGAGGTATTCAATGAGTGCTTCCCGATCAGGATTTTATTGGCGAGCACATTTTTATAAATATATTCATTACGGTAGTTTTTGAAAAGAAGGCGATAAACCCAGTCAAAAAATTGACCAAGAGTTGTTGAGGAATCAAGTTTTTCAAGTAAACCGCTATTGGCACATACTTCCGACAAATAGGGCGAATAACCTTTTTGCTCAAGACTATCCATAACGATAGGAGTAAAAAGCCGCCCTAAAGCGGGCAGGTATTTTGGGTCTATTTCCATATTACACATTTTCCTCATACTACTGAATTTTAGATAAAAATGTATCGAATTTGGCTTTTTGACGCATCCAGTCAGCACATTCTTTAGCAATAGCCCGTTGGGTGAGTTTGTTTTTAAGCTGTATTTCTAATTCACTTCCATAATGATTTTTTCTCCGTTGTTATTTTTTAGGAATATAAAACTTTCTTCTTTCTTTTGAAATTTTGTCGGTTGCTTCATTAGGAACAAAGGTCGGCGCCGTAAAAATGAATTCTAATGATTCGATCTTTTCCAGCTCCTTTTTTAGGGCTTCGTGGGCATATATTGAAAAACAGGACGCGGCAATTTTTAGCTTTGCGCCTGGCTTAAGCATGTGCTTCAGATCATCGTAAAGTATTTTACAAAGCCAAGTCTGATTGAGGTTGTGTCACAGCAGATGTCGTAGTAATGTCACAGCTTGGCCATAACGTAGTGACGTGTTGAATCTGTTGCTCCAGTACCAACCTCATTTATAAGTTCTTTATCCGGCAAACCTTTTAAATTACGCTGAAGGCTGCGCCGATTCACACCCGGACAGATAGTTTCAAAATCTTGGATGGTCAGTTTGCCACGCTGCATGAGGAATTCCAATGCCTTGGCCTGCCGTTTGTTAAGACCGTGCTTCTGCGTCAGCACATCCCGGCGGATAACCTGTTCGCCACATTGCTTGACCTCAATCAGCAATCAAGTCAAAACCTGCATTCAATAAAATCAATTAGAATGAGATATTGAACCACCAAAAAGCAAGGATAAGGGGAAACTTCATGCCTTATGTATCTGAGCTCCCCTGCCATATCCAGAGTACTCAAAAAATTTTTTAAGTTTTTATACAATTCAGCTTCCTATTTAGGGCATTCATTTTGAAAATTCGCCCAAAGGGCGCTATTTTGAACAATTTTTTGCGAAGAAATGTGCTAAGATTTTGACGCAGTCCTGACAGGCGGGACTGCATCAAGAAATTGGTGCAGGTCGAGTAAAAAATCGCTCAATTTAGATAACTATTTCGCTGAACCTTGAAAGCTATCCATTTTCTGGATATTTATAAACGTTCAAACCAATTATAACATCAGTGCCCTCGATTTTCTGGTTGCCACGTGAGCTGGCGACTGCTATGGTTTTGCCGGATTTTGAGGGTCCAAACTCCTTTGTTAAATCTATCTCAATAATCAGCTTATCGTCTTTAATTTCCCATTTTACATTCTGCATTTTTTCACCTCTTTTTTG
>JAFDFV010000143.1 GCA_019309665.1 Deltaproteobacteria bacterium
AAAATCCTTAATGGTTTTGGCAAGTTTGGTTCTCCGTTTGTCATCAGGTATATCGTAAGAGACCAGATAAAACACTCGGGCTATATCTCCAGAACAAATGGAATATACGGGCTGCCATTTCTCTATTTCAGCTTTTTCACCACGAAGCACACGAAAACCACGAAGAAATTATAAAACCATTCGTTTGATTCCTGTCTTAATAAGTTTAACATTGAAATTTATTAATAACCCGATTGATACACTGGAAAGTTTCATATACGTTAGCAGTTGCGCTTGATGGATTGGCAATATTTTATCCACGCTTTTTAATTCAACAATAATGGCTTCATCGACCAACATGTCAATCCGATAGCCGCAATCAAGTTTGATACCTTTGTATTCCACAGGAAGTGGACATTGCAATTTGAAGGGGATGCCTGACATTTTCAACTCATGGGCAAGACACTGTTCATAAGTTGACTCAAGCAAACCTGGTCCTAAATGCCGATGCACTTCTAACGCGCATCCAATAACTCGATTTGATAATTTATCAAATTCCATTCTTCGTGTCCTTCGTGTCCTTCGTGGTTTAATATGTACCTTATATCTATCCTGTCAGTAGTTCTTATTCTTTTTGAGAAGATAGGCATCAATGTTGAAAGGCTTTGGATAAAAAAGGACATTATGTTTCTTTTTTGGCCGGTCAAAAGGCGTCATAATCATGCTCTTGATAAACATGACACCAAGATACTTGAATCCCTGATCAAAAGTTGTGATCTCTTCTTCATCTAATTCCAGCAGGAGTTTTTCAAGAACCTGTTTTGACAATTCCAGTCCTTTTTCCGCATTTTCTTTCTTTTTGCAAAGGATAACATAGTCATCAGCGTAACGAATGTACTTATATCCTTTGCGCAATAACTCTTCATCCAATTCATCCAGAAACAGGTTTGTCTTTCCAACTCATCCTGCAATCTTGCAAGATTCAGATCAAGGTTTTCTTCAAAACGCTCAATGGTCACGCCATCCACACCTGCACAGCCATGGTTTTCCTTAACGTGCTGGAAGGCGGAAGAGAGTGAAGAATGATTGATAGGAAATTCTTTCATATTCAAAATGGATTGTGGTCAAATATCACCACATCGCCGGTTACAGGCGACCGGTATGTCAGTTTTTTCGCCTTGCCATGAAGAGCATGAGCAACTGATAGATAGAGCCAGACAGGGGCTTTGCCGGTGAGGATTATTTCGTTTCCTTCACCGGCTTGCTTGAGAATTTTTTTGATGTATGTTGGCATGGCTGAAAGTTTGGCTGATTCCGTATAAAACGTATCAAGATCAATTATTATCAAAGACCGAAGCCTCCTGTGTGTGAAGAAGCAAGTATGACATCGTAACTGAGGGCACAATTTTGACCGCTTGTTTGTAGATACTGTGCTTTTATTTTTTTGTTAAATGTTATTGCCGCCCCCACAATGCTGGTTGGCTTTTGCCCTCCGGTAATATCAATCATGATATCTTCCTCGGCATTTTTAAACATCTTGAGGCCAAGTAGATACACAAAGGCATCGGTAAGCTTATCAAAACTCTCAAAGTCCAGTCCTTGAAAATCAATAAATTCCTTAGATTTGAAGTCATTAGCACGATTTATAAAGGCTGCGTCTAAATGATTTGGTTCGCATTTTTTTTGAAGCAATAAGTAGAAGCAGATGTTGTTTAATTCATTGTATTTTCGGCAAATATTAAGGAATAAGTGTGCCTGATCAAGGGATTTTTCAGAACAAATGAGCGTTATTGTCTCAAGCGGTTTTTTTAAATGATGGTTAATAGCTCGTAAGGGCATTTCCCAACTCCACTTCACCCTGTTCACCTTGGACTCTTTGGTTTTTTTCATAATTTCAAGATCTTCAGTAATATTATCAAAATGAAGTTCTAATCCATCTGGGACTCCATCAACGAAATTGCTTCTCGTGGTATCAAGACTTGAAAGAAAGAGTATAAGATGTTTTCTCTTTTCGGCATCCTCATTTGAGAAATACCTTGTACGGGGCCTGAAAAACGCATCTCTTTGATAATAAAAGCATATCGCGAAAATTGTGAAAAGTATAATATAAATAAACCGAGCTAAAGAGAAGCATCCAATAGTTCCAGAACTCCACACACTAAAGGTTCCCATAAAAGCATCTGCGGCCCAGTTTGCGCTGAGAACAGTACAAGCAGCTACTATCCAGGGCAGCACTTCGCTAAATTTTTGCCAATTTAGTTTTATCATTTTGTTTAACATTATTTCCACAGCTCCACGTCTGTTAATACAATACACGTTTCGAAGCACTTGGTCCCCACAAAATAAACCATGCCCCAACCTCTTGTAATTTCTTCTTACTTTGGCAAGCTTTTCTTGGTCTCTTTATTTCCTTGCCTTGCGTATCTACAAATACCAACTTATCATCATAAATTTCTTTTAGCCACGCAGCCTCCTGATCCTGACTCACTTTTGGCGCCGGTTCTTTTGGCGGTTCAGTTGCAACGTCATCAGGCCAGTACGGACGTCCGCCTTTCATTGCGTTTCCGCCAAAAACACCTCTGGCATCAATAGGATCATTCGGATAGTTTGTGAAATCGGAAGGATATCCAATTTCGCCGGTATCATCATCTTTGTTAAGTCGCAGGATTTCGATAAGGGCTGATGGCAACTTTTTCTTGTCTTTCTTCAAGGAATACCAGGTTGTGTCTTTCGTAGGATTCCAGTCTTGGTAACGATCAGACCCTTTTGCAATAAAGCTTTGATCTCGGTCGATTGTGATGCGGCAGCTCCCTAGACCGATAGCTTTCCCTAACCCTATTTTATGTCCAAGGCCCTCATAGAGTTCCAGCGCCAGAACAAGGTATTCAAATTCTTCTTTGTCGAGATTCTCCACATAAACTTCAAATCCAAATCTGGTTTTAACCGGTGCATATTCTTCGATTGCGATGGAACGGCGCGCTTCATGCTCATTTACAGAGAATTTAGTATCTTTGCCATGATGATAGTAAAATTTACGCCCGGCAATAGGGCCGTTTCTTTGCCCCTTTTTTCCGTAAGTGGGATGATGGCTTGGTTGGGGGCTGGAAAGAACCTTCAAGAAACAAAAGGGTTTGCTGCTGACAGATTGATTTGCTATCGGAGGTTCAGGCTCAAGGTTTCCTTTAACAAGAAACGCATCAATAAATACAACTCTCCCCTGGCAATGGAATTTATCGCCCCTTATAGTACCGAACAGCCTGCAGGCAGGACAAAGGTTGTGCGGGTTATTGCATTCAGCATTTTTATGTCCAGTAATATCTTTATATCCAATAGTGGTGACCAACTTTAAACAGGAATTTGTAATTACCTCATATACTGAACGAATCATCCCCTTTAGCGACGTGCCCTGTAAAAATATCTGACCGCGGCTATTGCGAAGAAATTTGAAACAGTTAACCTTACAAAGGTCACCACGTTTTGCTCCGCTTGTAAACTTCAATGGTTTTCCGTTGTTGCCGATTAATTGATATAAACGGGGATTTCTCTGGTCAATGGAAATAAGCGGACTCAAAGCTTCGAGAGTGCATTTGAGCATACCACTATAGTTGTCCTTATGAAGCTTTAACTTTCCAGGGTAGCCGTTGGAACGCTTCGGCTTATCGGATTTCAATGGCACAAAGTTATACGGATTTATCTGTGTCATTCTCTCCCCCCCTCTTGCTCATCATTTTTCATCTCGAAACCAACACAACGCATGAATTCTCCTTTGTCTTCATGGCGATATCTTCGAACCACGATACGCGGAGTTTGACGATTCTTTTTTGCCTGTTCAAATTTTGTTTTATCAAATTTAATCGGATATTTTTGGACTTTCGGAATTTCATTGGCATAAAAAAGGGGGCCACCAGCAGGATTGCTTTCAGGATCATCTTTAGGATCAATCCAATTTCCCCAAAGAATCATTGAGGAATCATTTCCGTCTTTTTCAATGACAAGCGGCTCTTTATCATGCGGCTCTTTAAAATCTTCGGACAAATCCCCTTCATCCAAAATCAGCACAGCATGTATTGATTTGTCAGGATCAGGATTGCTTTGCCAGCGATATTCCCCTTTATCCCCAAAGAGTCGTCCCGATGGCCATGTGTCAAGATTGTCCCAATCCGGCACTTCGTTTTTATGGGCAAGCTGTGCCTGCATTATCCCTTCCAGCCATGCATAACGAAATGAATTCATCAGATCCGTAAGATCTGGATGTCCCTTTAAGTCTTTGGCAAAACCGATGATCGGACTCATATCACCTTCTCCTTTGCCTGGTGTTTAACTTTTTCTGCACGACCTCGAATCTCTTCTATATGTTTGTTGAAAAATGGAGCAATTTCGCTCCAAAAAGCATCTATATTGGTAACAGTCACGCTTTGATACAAAGACAAACCGTCATTCTTCTTAGCTTCGAAATGTTCAAAAGAAGGCGCTTCGCAAGTGCTTATGTCGTAATAATCGCGCTCTGTGGTACTACTCATGAGGCTACCCATATGTTCAATTTGAGTAGAAATTTTGGGATAGGTCAAAATAATTTTCGTGATTTCTCCTTTGACCTGCCCAAAGCCTTTGGTCTTGCCATAACCGATCGGCACCAGACTCTTTTTAAAGTCCCGAAAAACGTATGCAAGAAGACCGAGCTGCCATAGCTCAAAATTAACGACTGTAACGGACGTGGTAAACTTGGTATTTTCCAGAACGTGATAACGCATGTTGGCTCCATTGAAAACCCCGCCAGTAAATCTATCAATTCCAATCATATCTCTATAAACAGATTCATAGTTCCCTATCCCTATATCGGCATCGGTGAAGCATATGCGACTGGCAAGCCCGGTGCATCCGAAAAGTTTGCATGCAGAACATGCTGTAGCATACTTGCTCCCATTATTTTCCCCTTCTCCCAAACGCTTTGAACATCCAATGTTCTTTTTGTTTTTTTGTTCAAAAGGGTTGCAAGCTGTCAAATGAGGAGGAGCATCTGCAGGAAGCAGGGATCGAATAATACGCTCTGCCAAAGCACGAAAGGGGCCCCGAATGGAAGTGCCAGGGACATAAAACGGCATTTCGGGTGGTTTGTTGTTACAGCTCTTAGCTACCGTTTCAAGCTCCTTTTTACTGAGATGACTCATAAACAGGCAATCAGGAAACCCCTCTTCTTTGCTTCCTTTTTTACAGTCAGCATACCTTTCATCCCGTATAAGAAACGGCCCTTTGCATGTTAATTCCCACTGAAATACAGCCTCACAAAGTCTCCGTTTCAGCATCAGAGTTCCTCCTCCCATTTGATAGATTTGTCAATCTCTTCGTTCGCAGCAAGAGCGGCCCACAGAGCCGCAGGGTCTTTAAAACCGGTAACATCATAATC
>JAFDFV010000522.1 GCA_019309665.1 Deltaproteobacteria bacterium
TTATACAATTCAATTTACTGAACCAGGCAGGTTAAATTAGCGCTTATGTGGGATTTTCCCGGTTTTCAAATTTCTCAAGAGTAATTTTATGGATATCCTGATTATTGATGATTTTTTTACTGCCGGGGCCATCAAAAAAAGTATTGAGAAGCTTGTACACAGTATAGAAACCGCTAATTCAGCCGAAGATGCTTTATTAAAGGTCAGAGACAATAAATTTGACCTGGTGCTTCTTAATATTTCTTTAAAAGCATTTGATGGCTGTGAATTAATTCATCAGGTTAAAAGTATATGTCCGGATATTAAGATCGTTACTATGACTGATCGAAACTATAGAGATCTGGAATTGAAAGTCAGAAAGCAGGGAGTGCTTTTTTACATGATAACGCCTTTTAATAAAAAAGTGCTGGAAGATATTGTAGATTATATTTCAAAGTCAAAAGAAAAATTACAGACAGAGAGATTGCAGAAATTTCATAATGAGTGGGCCAGGCTTTAGGGCTCGGAAAAAAAATAAGTTGGTTATTTTTGACAGAGCCTTTAAGGACGGACTGACAGGATTAACATGATCCCTTTACTTTTTTTATATTTTGTTATATCCTGTCAAAAAATATAAAGATTTTTATTAACAGATTAAAGGTAGGAGGTTTTTAAATGAGTAATATTGAAAGCTGGGACTGGGAAAGCAAAGAAAAAATGCTTGCCGATACAGCAAAATGGAAAGACCAGTTTGAAGATGTCTTTGAGCCTTATATCAGTCCCGATGGTGAGAAGATAGCCTCTATTGTTAAAATAGGGGAAGGAGAACATAACATAGCTGTTAATGAAGGAACCTGGGAAGAACCCTTTGAAAAAATTTGGTATTCCAGATTCAGCCCAGACGGCCGTTTGACCGCTCTTATAACAAAGGACATGGAATGGACAATGGCTGTAGATGGAAAGACATGGGAACAAATGTATGAGTATATCTGGGATACCAAATTCAGCGCTGATGGCAAAATTATAGCTGCGACCACTAAAGTGGATAGCGTTTATGGGATAACAATAAACGAAAAAACATTGGAATGCCCCACTAAGCTTCATAGCATAGCAAGTCATGTAATAAGCTTGGATGGTAAAATATCGGTCGCAATAGCTCAAACTCTTCCTCTTGCAGAAGGCGATGTTAATGCATTTACAAAAGGCGCCTGGTCGGTAGTTGTAAACGGCAAGCCGTGGAATGAAAACTATGCTGATATTTATGGCCTGGCAATCAGCGATGACGGCAAAAATATTGTTGCAGAATACAGGAATAGTATTTGTGAATACGGCATTCTCGTAAATGAAAAACCGTGGAATGAAAAATTTGCTTGCACATGGGAACCGGTTTTCCATCCAAAAAATAGTGATGAAGTAACAGCACCGGTCAGGCAGAAAGGCCAGTGGTTCCTGGCGACAAATGGCAGGATTGTCTGGGACACAGGTTTTATCAATCTTATGCATCAAACATACAGTCCTGATGGCAACAATATTGCGGCAGTAGTTGCCCCATCTTTTGCCAAATGGACAATCGCCGTTAATGGACAGCCATGGTCTAAAACATTCAATGAATGTATCTTAAAACCATGTTTCAGCCCGGATGGCAGAAAGGTAGCCGCAATTGCAAAAGACAGCGGAAACTGGTTTCTTGTTGTTGATGGAACCGTACTTGGAGAAGCTTTTGATAATATCTGGCCGCCTGTTTTCAGTCCCGGCGGCGACAAGGTAATATGCAAGGTAGAAAAAAAGTATGCTGTCGCGGTTAACGGCAAAATTCGGGGAAACAATTATGAAGCCCTCTGGAATCCTGTTGTATCGCCCGATGGAACCAAAGTAATGATATGCGGTGTAGAAGACGGGAAATATTATCGCAAAGTAGTTTCCTTAAGTGATATATAAAATCAAGTTAATTGGGTAAGGTTTTTATTTAATAAATATAAAACTAAAACTTTTGAATAATATTTTTTTCAAAGAAGGGGGAAAGCAAATGTATGAATTTGTTAGCGGGCCGCTTGTATGGATAGCCTTTATAATATTTATCGGCGGGAGCCTGTATAAAATATACAACATGTTGTCCGGCGCTAAAAAGGATATAACTTTGTTCAGGCATATGTCCCTGAAACACAGTTTAAACTCTCTTGTACACTGGGTAATACCTTTTAATAATCAGTATATGCAAAAAAGACCAATTTTTACTATAGTCTCTTTTGCTTTTCATATATGTTTAATACTTACACCTATTTTTCTTTTGGGTCATCTTGTTCTATTGGATGAATCGTGGAATATAAGCTGGTTTAATATTCCAGACGGGGTCGCAGACTGGATGACAATTATAGTTATTGCCGGGTGT
>JAFDFV010000523.1 GCA_019309665.1 Deltaproteobacteria bacterium
GTTTTCAATGCGTATAGAATATTTGATATACTAAAAATAGACTCAAAGCAAGCACTTTATATGGAAAATGCATTGCCATAAAAATATTCAAAACTTTTGGGACGCGATACTAGTCTGAAGTTGGTAGAGGACGGTCATTCGGCTTATGCTTCTTACGTCGAGATAATAAACCTGCGATTTTAGGGTGTTAGGATGCCGGGTTATCTTAAAATCCTGCTGATTATTCTCCTCCTGTTATATATCATCAGTCCCTTCGATTTCCTTCCGGATTTCATCCCCATTACGGGCTGGCTTGACGACGCTTTCCTTTTGGGAGTTTTTGTCTATTACCTGAGGCGGGGAAGGCTGCCAGGCTTTTTATCCTGGCTGGGAAAGTTCTCAAAGGCTGATCAAAATCATAATAGATGGTCTGATCGGGCCGGCGGTTTCGAAAAAGAAAAAGCTGACTCAGGATCCGAATCTAAAGCTCAAACCGGTCTCAAAGACCCTTATGAAATTCTCGGAGTAAAGCCCGGAGCCGGCCCCGAGGAAATTCACGTTGCCTATCGTAGAGCCGCTCAAGCTTATCACCCGGATAAGGTCTCTCATCTCGGCCAGGAATTCCAAGAGCTGGCTCAAAAAAAGTTCATCGAGATTCAAGAAGCTTATGAAAAACTTCTGGGCAAGAGCCGTTGACGATCCCTGCCCGACGTATGGCAGGCGGGTTTTCAGTGAACTCTGAACCCGTGAAATGAGTTCGTAAAAACAACACACCACATATTGTATTCAATTAGTCAAAATTATACTTCACCTTGTGTTTTTTTCTTTACAAGCATCTATTTTTCTGCTAAAATGATATTTGTTGGAAAAGTATTTTTTTAATGCTGGCAATAGTTTCAGCTTATTTACCGATGTGAAGATTTGTGAAAAAGCCATTAGCCATTAGCCATTAGCGCTTAGCTAAAGGCTAAAAGCTAAAAATCTTCGATTTGAGAATAGCATTCAACTGACTATAATTTCAGGTGTTTTGAGTTTTCGTCCAGCCACTAAATTATAAGACAATATGGACAAAATATAAGAGGATATTCTTATATGAAACTAAAAAAACTGGAACTTACAGGATTTAAATCATTTTCTGAAAAATCCAGTATTGAATTTCCTGTCGGCGTTTCTGCAGTTGTAGGGCCCAATGGTTGCGGCAAGAGCAATATTGTTGACGCACTTAGATGGGTTATGGGGGAACAAAGTGTTAAGCAGCTTCGCGGCAAGGCGATGGAAGATGTCATATTTGCCGGCTCTAACGGGAAACCACCGCTTAACATGGCCGAGGTATGCTTAACGCTTTTAAATGACAACGGTACTGCTCCGGAGGAATTAAAGGACTTCACTGAAATAATGTTAACCAGGCGGCTTTACCGTTCTGGTGAAAGTGGATATTTCATCAACAAGCAGCCGTGCAGATTAAAGGATATACATAATATTTTCCTGGGAAGCGGCCTTGGAACAAAATCATATTCAATAATTCAGCAGGGAAATATTGGAGCTATTACTGAGGCAGGACCTGAAGAAAGAAGATTTTTTATTGAGGAGGCCGCAGGAATTACCAGATATAAAAACCGAAAAAAAGAAGCTCTAAGCAAAGTTCAGACCACAAAGCAGAACCTTCTGCGCATAAATGATATAATTAATGAAGTACAAAAGCAGATGGCCGGCCTTAAACGCCAGGTTAAAAAAGCCGAAATCTACAAAAATTATCAAAAGCGCATAAGAACTGGATATCCTGATTTCTTTTGCAAAATTTGATGATTACTCTCACCAAATCCGCCAAACCGAGTCTTTATTAAAAAATCTTAATGATACAGACATAGAGCATGCATCCCAAATAAAAAAACTTGACGCTGCTGTTGAAGATATAAAATTTCGACTCACACAAAAAGAACAGGAAATCTCGGAACAAAAATCTCAAAAATTCGAAATGCATCGAAGCATAGACAGAATAGAAAACGACCTTACACATCTTCGCAGAGAGATGGAGAATTTTTCCAGCGAAGCCATAAGGCTTGAATCTGCAAGAACGGAAATAGAAGAAAAAAATAAAAATATTATCACCGAGATCGCTCAAGTAAAAACTCAGGATGCAAAACTTAAAGACAATATAACAGAGGTGGAATCAAGTCTTGAGCAGGAACGATCCGCATCGCAAAAAACAAGAGATCAATTGTCTGAGCTGACAAAGAGACTCGAAAATTATAAAACACATCTAATGGAGCTGGTTGCCAAAGAAGCACGATACAAAAACATCTATCAAAATGCGGCAAGCAAAAATATTCCATAAAAGCCAAAGAGCATCTGAGAGAATTAAAACTGGAAATAAATGGCCTGAATGAAAGCATTGAAATCAAACAGGAAGGACTTGAGCGGAAAAGCAGGGAACTTGGCAATAAGGTTAAACTCGTCCAGACAATTGAACTTGAAAAAAATAAGCTAAAATCAAAATTTAATGCTTTAAAGAAAATGGCCGATAACTTTGAATGGTATAAGGATGGCGTCAAGGCCGTAATGAAAAAATATTTAAACAAGGAAACTACAAACAGCTTCCTGGAAAATGATGCTATTCTTGGCTTAATGGCGGATATTATCGAACCGGAGCCTTCTTTTGAAACCGCGGTGGAAGCTGCTCTTGGAGAATCATTACAGTACATACTGGTTAAGGATCAAAAAACGGGACTTGACGCTATAAACTATCTCCAGTCCAATAGCGCAGGCCGCAGTGGATTCATTCCTGTTTCATCCATTAAAAATACAGGATATAATCTTTCTGAAAATTCCAATACACAGGAATATCTTTTGAAACACATTGCAGTAAAACCAGGGTTTGAAAAAATTGCAGAATCTTTTTTAGAAAATGTAATCGTTACCACTGATATAGCAGAAGCAATAACGATAAATAAAAGCAATGACAATTGCCAAACAATTGTTACAAAAAACGGCGATATTATTTCCTCTCAGGGTATCATGATCGGCGGCAGCAAAGATAATTTATCAGGTATTCTTGCAAAAAAACAGGAACTAAAAGAACTTGAAGGCCTGATTGAAAGTATAAATAAAAAGCTGGAATCCACCAGTCTGGATAAAAAAGAACTTGAATCCGAAGTTCGCCTTATCGAAAGCGAGCTGCAAAAACTGATAGAAAATAAAAATAAAACCATCCAAAACAAGACCGAAGCAGAAAAAAGGCTTTATAAAGCAGACGAAGATGAAAAGTACGCACGAAAACACCTTGAAATAACAAGCCTGGAGCAGGAACATCTTATGGGAGAAGAGATTGATATTGATGAAGAGATGGCCAGGTATGACAATGAACTTGCAGAAATAACCAGTGAAGTTGAAGATGCGCAGCACAAAGTCACAGAAACTTCAGGAAGAATCAGTTCCGCCGAAAATTTCAATCAAAGGATAATGGATCTTAAACTCAAGCTGACGGCCTTCAATGCCGGAATAGAAAACAATTATAATACATTAAAACGACTTGAAGAATTTAAAGATGAAGGGATAAAACAGTTCAAACAGCTTTCAGAGGAGATTAACAAGAAGCATCAAAAAAGAACTAATTCAAAACAGAAGATTTGCGAATATGAAAAAACTCTTCCCGTCATGTATAATGATATGACGCTCCTTGAACAGGAACTTGAAAGAAATGAGGCTGATTATCATGCTATTGACGACAGCCTTAAAGAAAATGATAATGTTATTACAAAGATACAAGACGAACGTGAAAAGACCTTGCAGAAAATTCGCCTGCTTGAGATAGAACGATCCCAAAGGTATATTAAACGGGAAAATATTACGAATCACTTAGAATCA
>JAFDFV010000144.1 GCA_019309665.1 Deltaproteobacteria bacterium
TTTTTTCACTATGTCAAGCATAATAAGAGATCTTTGCATAACCCAAAATCTTGCTTATGATTTTTATATTTCAGGCCTCAGATATTCATTGAAATTTTAGCATTTACGGGTCTATACTCTACGTTATTTCAGCACCTCATTGTATACTTTTATAGTTCTCTCAAACATAGCCTCGTTGGTAAAATATTTTTGAACACGATTTTTGCCGGCTTCACCGTATTTCCTGCAAAGATCTTTATTTTTCAAAAGATGACAAATAGCATTTGCCAAAGCATTTGAGTCCATTGGAGGAACAACCAGACCTGTTTCCTTATGAACATTGACAAAAGAAGTTCCTGTGCCTAATTCTGTTGATATAACTGGTTTACCGCATGCCATAGCTTCAAGCAGAACAATGCCAAAAGCCTCACTCCTGTAAATAGAGGGAAGTACCAGAAGATCAGAAGCATGAAGAAGGGCATCCCGCTTCTCGTCATTTATTGCCCCCAAAAACACAACTCTATCATCTAAAGACAGATTTTTGCTTAATGCGCGCATACGTGATTCCAAAGGTTCACCTTCCCCCACAATCAGTAAAGTGCCCTTAACTCTTTTCATGGCCTGGATCAAATACTGAAGTCCTTTATAGTATCGCATTTTGCCTATAAAAAGTATGATTCTGTCCCCATATTTTTGTCTAATATCAAAAACAGCATTTCTAAAACGCTCTTTGCGTTGAAACCGATTAAAATCAATTCCCAGAGGATTCACTACACATCTATCTTTAACTTTTTGTAGTGAGTTAGATGTCATAAGATAATTTGAAGAAGTCGGCATTATAACCTTTGCGTGTCTTAAAAAATGAAACATAAATGGTGAGTAGAAAGCCAGTAATTCTTTCTGTTTTACAATATCACTATGGTATGTAACAATATATGGCTTTTTTATTCTGGATAAAATTAGAGATAGTTCGGCTGTAGGATTTGGGAAATGGAAATGGAGAATGTCAGCATCATTGCTAAGCGCTTTTAGATGATAAAAGAAATTTGGTGTAATGGGGGCTGACTGCAACCTGCCATGTTCCCCGACTTTTGTTATCTTAATCGAATTATCATAATAAATTGATGTGGTTGGTTCTGTATTGGATACAAGCACCTCAGTTTGAATGCCATATGCATTAAGGCCATGGCAAAGGCAATTTATATGTTGTTCAATACCGCCTATCACAGGAGGATAATAGTCTTTATAAACTTGTAATATTTTAATGTTGTGACTTGTGGATTTCGTAAGGGGCCTGACAAAAGATCAAGCAATTCGAAATAAAGCGACTCTATATCTTTAAACAGGCGCTTTTTTGAAAAGTTTTGCACCACAAATGATTTGGCCGCACTTGCCTTCTCTTCCCTTACTTGTTTATTTTTAACCAAACATTTTAAACCATTGGCAAATCCTTTGGCATCATTGTCCCTGCATAGTATGCCCCGCTCACAAATTTTAAAGCCATCTGATACAACTTCTGATTGTGAATCACCCAAAAGATCCCGCACACCGCCAACATCGGTTGCAATAACCGGCACCGAACATGCCATGGCCTCAATGAGAGAAACAGGCGTCCCTTCGTTGTTTGAAGTCAAGGCAACTATATCAAGATTACTGTAAATTTCCGGCAATTTTTTTTGCCAGCCGCAAAATTGTACGTGATCAGACAATCCTTGCTGCTTGCAATAGGCAATCAGCTCCTCTTTTAATTCGCCATCTCCGATAATTAAAAAAAATACTTTAATTGATGGATTCTCTTCGAGAAAAATGTTTGCCGATTCTAAAAACATCTTGTGATTCTTTATTGGAACCAGCCTGCCAACAATACCTATCCTCAATTCATCAGCAATGGAATCACTCTCGCCTGGATTAAAAATTTGTGTTGACTCTCCATGATGATCTTTACTTGCAAGGAAGGGCTCCAGATCAAAGCCGAGCTTTACCACCCTGACTTTGCTTGCCTGTGCAATTCGGTACTTGTTTGCAAGTTCGTTCTTTTGGCTTTCACTTATGGCAATAACGATGTCAGTAATTTTAGCCAGGATACGCTCGGTCAATATGAATATTGTGGACATCATTCTTCCAAAATAACCATGGAATACATGTCCATGATTCCCACCATAAATTAAGTTGTGGATAAAAACCGCTATCCTGCCGACTGTCCCTGCCTTTGCGGTGTGTGTATGGACTATATCCGGTTTCTCCTGATTCAATATCCGGAAAATACTCAAGAACGACCTAACATCATTCACAATACTGATTTCTCTCTGAAGGTCGGAAATGATCGGCTTTATGCCATACGTATCAGCGAGATAGCTCATGTCCCCTTCTTTGGCAGATACTTTTCCAGTAACGAGGACTGACTGGAATTGATCAGGATCAAGCCCTTGTGTAAGGATCGTTGCATGAATAGCCGGTCCGCCTATATTAAGACGGGCTATTATTCTTAATATCTTTATCTTATTATTCATTTTGAAAACAAAGTATTAATCCGCAGATTACGCAGATTTCACAGATTATAAACAAATCGCTTATACTCAAGGGATTTTGCTCCGAAGTTCAACAAAAGGCCAACTTTAAGTGCCGTGGCTTTCAGGTAATTGATTAATTGGGCTTCTTCAGTGCCGGACAGCCTATCCAGCGCCTTAATTTCAACTATAACTTCATCAAAACATACAAAATCAGGTTGATATGTCTTATTTAAGGGTTTTCCTTTATATAAAATTTTAACAAAAGGCTGTGATCTGTAAGAAATTTTCCTAATTAAAAATTCTCTTCCTAAAACCTCTTGATAAACCGCCTCAAGAAACCCACAACCCAGCTCTTTGTGAACCTCTATAGCTGCCCCTATGATTTTATAGGTTTTTTCATCATTCACTTTTTATGTTTCCCTAATCTGTGAAATCTGCGTAATCTGCGGATGATTTATTAGAGTTACAAGCTGCTTCATAGACCCTTATAGTTTCTTCAGCACATTTTTCCCAGGAAAATTGTTTTACTCTTTCAAGTCCTTTTTTGACGAGACTTTCTTTTAGGCCTTTATCTGTCAGGATGCCATGCATAGCCCTTGCCAGGGCATCAACGTCGTAAGGATTTACTAACACCGCCGCATCTCCGGCTACCTCGGGCATGGAAGAGATATTAGATGTAATTACCGGAGTTCCGCAGGCCATGGCCTCAAGGATAGGAAGGCCGAAGCCTTCGTATAAAGACGGAAAAATGAACAGGTCAGCGGCTCTGTATAGAATTGGTAAATCTTCATCTTCGACAAAACCGGTCATCACGACCCTGTCTGAAAGGCCATGCTCTTTTATTTGATCAAACAGTACTCGATTTCTTTTTCGTAGAATGCCACAGATAGCCAGACTAACGTCCTTTGTTTTATCTTTTATAATCTTTGAATAACTTTTTAAAATCCTTTCTCCATTTTTCCTCAGATCTGATAGACCTAAGGCCATTATGTAGGGTTTTTTAAGACCGTATTTCTTGAGAGTCGCCCCAACTCCATTTGTCTCATCTTTAGGCCTAAATCTTTTCAGATCAATTCCATGATAAATCACATGGATTTTATCTTCTTTAATATTAAAAAGATCTATGATGTCTTGTTTTGTCGCCTCGGATATAGCGATTATCTTGCTTGATCTCTCGAGCGATCGTTTTATGATAAAGCGCCAATAGATCGTATAATATTTTGGATAAATCTCCGGCATTTTGAATACAACTAAATCATGTATGGTCACCACTTGCTTTATATTCCCAATCCTCAGAATAGGCATGTGAAATGTTAGCGAATGAAACATATTGATATTATGCTTCTTAAAAATAATAGGTAAAACAAGGTTTTCCCACGCATCCCTTAAAATCCTATTTCTATAATCAACGGCTGTTAATATCTCGTGGTGTTTCGTACAAGACGGCATAAAAAATAAATTGGCAACGTCTTTATGCAAAATGAGGGTAATATGGTCATTACACTCGCTTCGCAGGATGTGACGGATCAGATAAAAGGCGTAATAGCCAAAACCAGTATTACGCTTATAGATTGTTCTGCCGTCTATACAAATATTCATAATTTCTCGTTTGATTCTTCCGTCAAACTCCTGCTGTTAAGCTATTTTCTTTATATTGATTCTTATAAAAAAGCAAAACCAAGGCGATAAGGGCGATCATCCCTCCGGTGATAAACCCCACCATATTAAAACAAAAGTGCCAGATTAAAATTTGAAGAAAACCGAACAAAAGCATGCGGAAGAATATATATGCGAGCCTTTTTATATCAATTCCTGCCAGTTTTTTCGTAATTACCAAATAGATCAAAACAAAGAGCGTCAATTCCGTGATGATGGTAGCCACAGCCGCACCTATTCCTTTGTACATCGGAATAAAAAAAAAGTTCAACCCAACATTGATGAAGGCACAACAGATAGCAAAAAACGCATACCTGTCCTGAGAATCGGTTGCTACCATCAACTGGGTCAGGACATAATTTGGAAAGATAAAAAGAAGAGCTATAAGCAATAGTTTCAAGTTAACTGCGCTTGCTTGATATACTTCCGTATAGATCGCAGATATAATCTTATCTGCCCATAAAAACCCAAATATAAAAATAAAAAAACCCAGTTCCAAAAAAAGGCTAAAGCTTTTTTGATAATCTTTTTGCAGTTTCGGTACATCAGAAACCCATCCTTTGGAAAAAGATGGGAAAGTAGCGGTTAGAACGGCCATAGGAATAAGCATGAGACCCTGGATCAGAATATAAGCGGCATTATAAATACCGACCTCTGTATCACCATGAAAATATTTAAGCATCAGGATGTCAATTCTAAAGTAAACAAAAGTGAAAAAGGCGACCATGCACAGAGAAAATCCTTCCTTCCATGTAGCTTTGTCAGACAGTGCCATACCCCATGCAACCAAGCTAATTTTGAAACGTTTTTTCAGAACTTCAGCCGCTACCCAAACCGATACTATATAGCTTAGAATAAAGGATATCCCAAGCGAGTAAAGAGGCCAGCCTATAAGGATGAAGAGTGTACCCAAAGAAATAAATAATACTTTTTGGATGACGACAAGAATCGATTCATATTCCATGGCCTCAAAGGCCCTGTAAACTCCACAAAAGAACTTGAGATAGGCATCAAGTACCATCCCCAAAAGCATGAACCCGATGAGCACCTTGAGCTCGACATCTATTTTCAAAAATATCAGACTTATGGCGGCCAAGCATAGAAACGTGATTGAGACAAGAATTTCCTTTGTAAACAGGTCGTGAAACAGAATTTGATGGTTTTCCTTATTTCGGGCAATTCTCTTCGTAACCATGGTGCTGAATCCCCAGTCCATCAAAAAGCCCCACAACACCACAAAGGTATATGCAAAGGAGTATTGGCCGAACTGCTCC
This sequence comes from Deltaproteobacteria bacterium, assembly GCA_019309665.1. GTDB lineage: Bacteria > Desulfobacterota > Desulfobacteria > Desulfobacterales > ETH-SRB1 > B13-G4. The sequence goes on from JAFDFV010000144.1 coordinate 5,420, forward strand.
TTTCCAAGGACTCTGGCTAGGAATATATAAAAAAGAAATAAAAAGCCCCGCCCAAAGGCAGAGCTTCCAAAAATCCAGAGACTGTTCTTGCTTATTCTGTCCTTAAAGATAAATTTTTCTCCCATCAGCTATCGGCAATGAGCTATGGACTTTCCTCAAGGGGCACATCGTCATTTCCACCGCGTCTTATATTTCCGATCCCCAGCGCAATCAAATACCCAACAAACCCCATAAACACAATAAACCCGAACGCGCCCTGTTCCGCCAAGATATTCAGATATTGGTTGTGGGCATTAAAGACGCCATGATATACTTTTGGATATTCGCCGAACTGATAAAACACATTTTTGTAATTGTTAAGCCCAACTCCGAAGAGAGGGTGGGATTTAAATATTTTTAGGCTATTTCTGTATAGATCTGGCCGGTTTGCAGGGGCTGCGGAATAGCTTCTATTTCGCGCTTGGGGTATAGCTATTAGTCCTATTAAAAAAAAAGACAAAACAATGGCCGCCGTTTTTAGCGAAGCAGAATGCTTTCTTTTTATCCACAGATAGAAACCCGCCGTGACAAGAAGTGCCACCCAGGCACTTCTTGAGGTAGTCAGCGGTAAAGTAAGAGCAAACAAACCTATGAAAACGCCCAGCCAAATCCGGTATGTCTTGTTAGTTATCTCTTTTAATTGACCTAATGTAATAAATATTAACAAAACCAGCCAATTCCCGAATACATTATTGTGTTGAAAAATAGATGCGGAATATACGGTTCTTGAGCCTTTCCCCCACGAGCCAAGCACACGATTAACCCATCCTACGTCAAAATACTTTAGGATACAGACCAGGCAAACCACTATCCCAACCGCATTCAATATAATTAAGGCATAATTTTTAAGTTTTTCCCTGGAAAGAAATTGAAGGAGAAGAAAAAAAAGGAGCATGGTAGCCATGATTCGAATATCATACTTAATCGACTCGACCTTGTACCTGGCAAATATAGTGGAGAGAATAAGGCTTAGGCAAAAAAAGGATAGGATCCACAACAAGATTTTCTCTCTAAACATCTCCTTTATATCTGTTCTTGTATAAAGGACATAACCACACAAGAACAAGATTGAAAATCCAATAACAAACTCAACCGATGAATACTGCATATCCTTTCCAAGAAAGGTGAATCTTGAAAACTGATATTCAGCATGCATGCCAACGATAAGCAGCACCAGAAATGTCTTATATATCAAACGGGTTAGATTTTTAGTAACCATAAGTATCTTAATTTTGAATTATCCTGTCACACTTTCATTCAAAATCCCCTGTAGTTTCTTACCGCATACTCCCAACTCCTTACTGCTCACTCCTCACACCACCGCTTCATCATCTGACATCGCATACTCAGGCACAACCTCTTTCAACTTGGCTTTAATCCCACTTGCATCGTGTGTATCTGCCAGCGCCTTCAATTCCCTTATTTTTTCTTCAAGATAGCTTAAGTTGTTAAATTCTGATTCTTGGAGCGTTCGGCCTTTTGTCGGAACGTTATTTTTCAAAACAAAAATCTTCTCATGCTCGGTCTTTACAATCCCTTCTCTATCTGTAATCAACTCCTCGTGAAGTTTCTCACCCGGCCTGAGACCTATAAATTTTATCTCAATATCTGCATCAGGTTCTTTGCCGGAAAGACGAATCAGGTCTCTGGCCATATCTACTATTTTGGTAGCCATTCACGGCTTGAAACTTGAAATTGGAAAGTAGAAATTTAGGAGAAATGAAACGAGTTTACGAGTTGGATGTTTACAACCTATCGGAATACAAAACAATAGTTGAAAAACTCGGCTCCAAATTGAATACGTTCATCAACAGTACAAAAGCATGAAGGCCAAATTTCTAATTTCTAATTTCAACGTTCCGTGAACGCTTACCTATTTTGAAAGGTTGCAGCAATAACCAAAACATAAAACAGGAGGTTCCCATATGATAAAACAACGGAAAAAGAATAAAAGAAAAAAGCCTTCCAGTAAAGGTTTTACAGCAAACACCGCAAAGTCCGGAAAAATCAATACTTCAACGAAATATGAGACCTGTGATGAGCAACTTAGTCCATATGGCGGGCTTTTGGCAGTGATCAAGTTTTTTGATTTGGTGTAACAATTTAGCCTTTTGAAAAAAAATCTGAGTAGCCAGCACCTTCTGGCGCTACATGGACAGCTCAGGTATCAAAGGATAGGGCTAAATTTTGGGGGATAGCTTTTTTAAAGTGAGTATCATTGGAAATAAATAATTCCACACCATTTGATAGACCTGAAGCTATTATCAGGCTGTCGATAGTTCTTAATTTTGACCAGCAGATCAGTGTGTTTCTTCCGATGTGTTCTAAAACATCCGTAGTTATTTCCTGACAGGAAATGTTTGGAAAATTTAAAAGATAATTTTTAACCTCCTGAGCATTCTGGTGATGCCCTTTTTTTATCGGCCCCTGCATAACTTCCGCAACAGAAACGATCGATAACACAGCAGAGGCATCACCCATTTCAATCATATTAAATATTAATCTGGAAAGCGGTTCATAGGGTTGTATCATGTCGGTCAAATAAATTATGATATTGGTATCAATCAACATTTTTTTGCCGCTGATTCTTTTTTTAAGCGTTGAGGCTGTAATTGTTTTCATCGCACTTTTCGTTCCTCATCAACATATGCTTTAATTTCATCGGGAGTCTTGCCAAAACTTTGTGCCGTTAACCCTGCCAATTTTTGAGTAAAAGAAGTTACCGGCTGCAAAATGATTTTATTTTCTTCCTTATGTAATAAAATTTTTGTGCCCGCCTTTATGTTCATTTCTTTTCGGAGGCTGGCAGGCAAAACAATGTAGCCTCTACTTGAAACTGTCACATTAGTTGATTCCATATGCAAATCTCCATTTTATATGTCAAATTACATTTTAGCAGCAGTTAAATATATGTCAAACAAAAAATGCAGAATGCTGATTTCTCTCTGAAAGTCGGAAATGATGATCGGCTTTATGCCATACGTATCAGCGAGATAGCTCATGTCCCCTTCTTTAGCAGATACTTTTCCAGCAACAAGGACTGATTGGAATTGATCAGGATCAAGTCCTTGGGTCAGAAGTATTACATGAATAGCCGGTCCTCCTATGTTCAGACGGGCTATAATTCTTAATATTTTTGTTTTTCGATTTCTCACACTACTGCTTCATCATCTGATATCGTATATTCGGGCACAATCTCTTTCATCTTTTTCTTAATCCCCTTTGCATCGTGTGCATCCGCCAGTGCCTTCAATTCCTTTATTTTTTCATCAAGACAATTTAAATTATTATGTTGTGAGTTTTGAATATTTGGCTCTCCACTTTGAACACCGTTTCGCAATACAAGAATCTTCTCATGCCCGGTCTTTACAATCCCTTCTCCCTCTGTAATCAACTCCTCGTAAAGTTTTTCACCCGGCCTGAGACCAATAAATTTTATCTCAATATCTGTATCAGGTTCTTTTCCGGAAAGACGGATCAGGTCCCTGGCCATATCAACTATTTTGACCGGCGTCCCCATTTCAAGGATAAAAATCTCACCACCCTCGCCCATGGTAAATGCCTGAAGTATGAGCTGGGCAGCTTCTTCAATAATCATAAAAAAACGGGTTATTTCCGGATGCGTAATAGTCAAGGGGCCGCCCTTTTCGATTTGATGGCAAAACAGTGGAATTACCGATCCAGACGAACCGATCACATTCCCAAAACGCACTGCAATAAACTTAGTCGAACCGGACGAATAAAATTGCACGATCTTTTCAGTAATGCGCTTTGACGCCCCCATTATATTAGTAGGACGCACTGCTTTATCCGTGGACACCAAGACAAACCGGTCAATCTTATGAGCAATTGCCGCTTTGACAAGGGTATTTGTTCCGACAATATTAGAATATACCGCCTCCCATGGATTTCTTTCCACTAATGGAACATGCTTATAGGCGGCCGCGTGAAAGACTATATCCGGCTTGTATTTTCTGAAGACATCATCAACCAATGCCTTATCCTGTATCCTGCCAAGCACCGCCCGATATTTTATGTAAGTAACCACGTGCTTGAGTTCCATTTGAATCGAATATAGATTGCTTTCTCCTGCATCAAACAAAACCACAAGGGATGGCCCATACTTGCAGATCTGCCGGCACAGTTCAGAACCAATCGAACCGCCGGCCCCTGTAATTAACACACACTTGTCTTTCAAAAAATCCGAAATCTTATCATTTTCAAGCTGGACAGGATGCCTTCCAAGAAGATCTTTGTATGAAATATCTCGGATTGCCTTGATACTGATTTTGCCGTCAATAATTTCCCCCATCCCTGGAAGTGTCTTATAGGGAATCCTTGTCAAATCACAGATCTCCACAATACGCCGCATCTCTTTTCCAACCGCAGACGGCGCGGCAATCAGAATTTCATCCACACCTTCGTTTTTTACAATCTTTTTGAGATCGTTAACATTGCCGAGAACCTTTATCCCATGGATTTGTTTGCCAACCTTATTTTTATCGTCATCAACAAAGCCAACGACCCTGTATTTCATCTTCAGATTATCATAAATCTCACGAACAACCTTTTCCCCTGCGTCACCAGCGCCGATTATGATCATTTTTTTATATTCGTTGCCGTTGATGCCATTCTTTTTAAGAGAAAAGGTAGTAGTAGATAAAAGGCACCGGATGGCGAGTCTGATACCAGCTATTAATATCAAGGAGAAAAGAGCGTCAATGATAAATATGGACCGCGAAAAACCCTGAAATCTGCTGAACATGAGTATCACAGTAATAATAATGGCAGAACTCACAACGACCGCCTTGATCACATTAAACAGATCAACAATGCCTGTATAACGCCACATGCCACGATAAAGATTAAAGAAGTAAAATACCGCCAATTTACACAGCAGGATGGGGACAATGGTCTGCTTTATAACCAGCAGTTCATTTGCCCCGACATGAGCTTCAAACCGCACAATATAGGCCAAACAATAAGCGATGGCCAATAGAACAATATCGGCCAGAATCAAAACAAACAAATTTTTATTTATCAGTATCTTTTTCATCTATTCGACCCTTTTTTAAAAGGGTTTTCAATTAAAATACCTTCAATTATCTGACCATGGTTCAAATCTTCAGTGAGAATTTTATCGGCTTTTGCATTATAAGCAGCAGCAATGATTAAAGAATCCCAAAAAGATAAATGGTGCCTCTCTTCAATCTCGGAAGCAAATAATATTGTTTTGATTCCGTTCATCTCAACATGCCAAACCAGATAACTCTCAACAATTCCCCTTGCCTTTGATTTTGACAAAGGATTTAAAATCTTGCGTGTAACATTCACGTAAAATTCCTGTAATACTTGAGCACTGATAATTCCCATTCTATTTTCCCACAGATTTAGCATAAGGTCAGCGGAGATTTCATTTTTACCACCTGCGTCCAGGTCATGTGCGTATATCAAAATATTAGTATCTATAAAGATTTTACCTTTCATGAAGCTCCTCTCTTGAAACCGCAATTTTTCCACCCAAATGAAATCCCTGATTGATATTGATTAAAGCCTTTCGTTTAAACAATTC
>JAFDFV010000145.1 GCA_019309665.1 Deltaproteobacteria bacterium
CTTCTGGCTTTTGTGTCGGATGTTTGCCAAAAACTTTTTCAGAATGATCAACTGATGGCATTTCCCAAATATCTCTCCATACAGATTTTATCGCCCCCCTTGAAATAGTTTTTAGTGTTTTATGATTAAAAGTGTGTTTTGAGTATTTGGTTTTAGCTGCCCAAATAAGATGTTCAGAGGCATGCGTAAAATATCTACGCGTTAAATTTGGAGGAGGATCTTTCTTTTCCCATACAATATTGTTTAGTATTTTAAAATCTAACTCCTGTAAAGCAAATCCAACTGAGAATATATTATGAAATGTTCCACAAACCCAAATCGTACCATTTGCTTTCAAAATCCGCTTAGTCTCTGACAACCATTTCTTATTGAACTTATGAACAGATTCAATATTACGTGATTTATCCCACTCCCCCTTATCTACACATACTCTTTTCCCACTACTACATGTTATACCACCAGATGACAAAAAATAGGGCGGATCTGCAAAGATAAGATCAACACAATTATCTGGTATATGCGGCAGAAATGAAAATGTGTCTAAGTTATATAATTTAATTTTATTCTCAAAATCATAATAAAATGGCGAAAAATTACTTTCAGAGATTTTTAACTGTACATCAAACTCAAAATTATTGTTATAATACTTCATAAGATTTAATCATGGCCAATAGCATAATCAGGGGAGTTAGCTTTGCGAGTCCGATAGCGCATGGTTATGTGATTATAACTCATTTGCCTTTGATGATTTGTTCTATAAACCTTTTTACCTGGTTGTTTATCTGGCTTTTCCATTCCGGAGCGTCATAATTACTCAAAGCCCGGCATTCTGTAATCAGTTCTCTGATCTTATTTGGAGTTAGTCCACCAACCTTAAAGCCAGCTTCAAAGAGTTTGGAAAAATCATCAAGCTTGATTGGAATAATCTGAAGCGGGAGTTTGCTATCATCCGGCTTGTACCAATTGCCGCTTTTAAACGTTTCGGCGGTGTTACTGTCTATGTTTAAAGCTATAAATAGTCCATATACTCGTTTGCCTGTATTTTCGTGTTGCTCGGCTATTTCAGCAACGTGGCGACGTACCGGCTCACCTTCGGCGGCTTCCTGTCGGGATGATGAGGTTAATGTTACTTCAACAACCAGAACATAATCTTCGAATTCAAAGATGAGATCAGGACCTCTGCCCGGCGCTGGTGCGATTGGCAAAAAATCCTGATCAATTTTAAATCGTCTGGCTTCCCAGGGTTTGTTTGTCAGTGAATTAATAGCTAAAAAAGCTCTCCAAAGAACCCACTCAAAGTAAGCTGGCGCTTCTCCGGCTGGTATGCTTATCACTTCATCCTGGAAAGAAATTTTTTTGCCCGGCTTTTCAAGGGCAAGCATGTAGCATAAGATTTCTTCCCAATGTATAATTTGCTTATTTGCAAATTCGTTTTCTTTTATCCGGCTTAATCGTCCTTCTATGTCGTGGCGAATGTTTGAAAGTTCTTGAGGGGTTTTATCTTCAAGTTTCGGGAGAACAATTGCCTTATCGAATTTTCTGATATTATCAACCAATGATTTAATAACAGTTTGCGCTGTTTCTTTGTTATCAGTTGGTAATGTGGCGCCTGTCCATATTTCTTTTATGTATGTATTGTCATCATGGACTGTAAATTCATCTTCAAGAAGTTTTTCAACCAGGATGCGTTTTTCCGGTAAAAATGTTATTCCTCTGCCGGAAGATTGAAACAGACCTGTGGCTTTAAGATATCGAATATTTAAGTCTGCATAATCTAAAAGAGTTCTTGCCTTTGTTGCGTTGCCGTTTGTTACTTTTAATCTCATTTCATGATCGAACCTTTTTTTATTGTCGATCCTTTCCCTTTCTTCCCTATATTTGAGGATGTGGTTTATAATCTTTTCGTAACCGTTTTCAGGGCTTGTTAATTGCAAAACTGCCATTTCCCAAAATTTTATCACTGGCTCAACTTTTTTGTTTTCGAGATTTATTAGGATCTCAAGAACATGGCGTAAGGGTGAAAATTGTTCAAATTTATATCGAGGTTCAAATACAGATGGTATTCTGTATGCCGCCAATGCTCTTAAAAAACATTCTTGCTGCGCGGGTATTGTATTGGCATTGATAAGATTGATTCCGTTTGGAGTCACTTCATATGGTATCCCCGAAAAATCAGGATATTCTTTGATAAAATCTTTATATTTCGGGTCTATTCCTTTTTGATGTCCTCTGGTTAGATGTTGAATTACAAAACCTAATTGAGCAAGGGCACTTCTCCACTTTCTTCCTAAATCACTAAAGTCCAGTGAATCGTCTTGGTCAATTCGTTCGGCTTTTAAAATTTCTTTTTCATGAAGTAATCTTGCGAATCCACTTTCTCTGTCTTTCCCTACCAGATTGCCATGATATTCTGAATGCGCCAAAACAATTAAAGCGTCTCTTAAACGGTAAGGGGTTCTGACTGTTGTGTTTCCGATATGCCAAGCCTGAGTCATGATTAAAAACCTATAAACAGGTATTCCTGCACCTTGTTATTATTGTTGTTGATTTTGTGTCCCTGGTTTCCAGCGCTGTATCGGTGGTCGATAGAAACAACTTCGACCTGGCTTTTGTATTTTGCCAAGAGGTTTGTTAGTTCTTCATGATTCGGTAAGGAATTTGATGAATAGGAAACGATTAGAATACTGTCTTTAAATTTCCGAAACAGTTTATCAAATGCGTCATGTGCTCCCGTTCTTGAATTGAAGGGGGTGGGATAGCTTTTGAATTTGCGGGTTTTCGTATGCCATTGCATTTCCACGCCTTTCCAGTTACACGCCAATCCTTCAACAAAATGATACCGCCTGACATATTCATTATCGGAATATGGGCTGTAATAAGGCGGGTCAATATAGATCAAATCCGGCTTTAACCGGATGGTCATGGCGTCTCCGCGTCTGGCTTTATTTCCTTTGCTGTTATCAAAAACAGCCTGATTTATACATTTAACGGCTTTTAAAAAGTGTTCTTTCAGAGATAGCCGGAGGTCTTTCCGTCCGTCGTCATACCTATGTCCGGTATAGGTAAAGATTCCCCTGGGGCGTTTTTTCAGGCAGGCGCGTATAAGGGCGGATGTGGCTATTGACCTTTTGGTTTTATTTTTCAGCTTTTTTATATTTGCTCGAATTTGGTCAATAAATGCGTTTTCTTCATCAATAAAATAGAGTCCCTGAAAAGTTTGACTTACAAAATTATCTGTTTTTGCAGATGGAGATAGCAAAAGTTCGACTTCGCCCTTGTCAAGTGTTTCGGTGTTATTGGCTATCATGGCTTCGGCAAATGTGGTACACATAGCCATGTAATCATTGCTTATAACCTGTTTGTTGAAGGATTTGAACATATAACCAACAACGCCACTTCCACTAAATATATCAAGTACGGTTTCAAAATCAAACTGTGATGCTACGTTCCATATATGCTCTAAAAGAGATTGTTTGCTCCCCATAAAACGTGTAGACGGATATTTATTTACCTGCTTTGGTAAGTCTGGTGAAACAGGGCTTATGCAAAAATACCGGCGTGGAGGAATATAGATTACAACATCCTCTCCTTTACGCTTATTGCCTTTTTTATTGATATTCCGGCGAGTTTGAATAACTTCGATTTCAAAACCGTTGTACAGCTCATAAACCATTGGATGGTTAGAATTTGTCAATAAAACGTAACATCCAAGTTCATGCAGTCGTTTTACTTCATCTGCAAGTTCAACGTGATCTTCTTCATAGAATTGCTCTTTGGTATAACGTTTAAAATCAGAGTATTCCGAAATAGGCAGGTAAGGCGGGTCGAGATATATATAATCCCCCGGTTTTGCATGATCTCGTAGAACATCTTTATAATCCCCCTGTATGATGGTAGCGTTTTTTAAGGCTTCGTACGCGCTTCTTAAGCTTTCAGGATCACATATGCGGGGATTTTTATAATATCCGTACGGCACATTAAACATACCTTTTCGATTTACACGGTAAAGACCGTTAAAACAGAGCCGATTTAGATATATGGTTCTTGCGGCGGCTTCAACTGGAGGGAGTTTTTTAAAATCCAATGCCCGGATATTATAATATTCTTCTTTATCTAACCTGAATTCATAAAGTTTTTGTATGAGGCCATCAACATTTTTCGAGATTATACGATATAGGTTTATAAGTTCCGGATTGGGTTCTGAAATGATGGCGTTGTCTGGCTGTAATGCAAAAAATAAGGCTCCGCCACCAAAGAATGGTTCTATGTACCTGTTAAAATTTTTTGGGGTTTTGGGTAAGAGTATGGGTAATAATTGTTGTTTTCCTCCTGCCCATTTCAGCGGGCGGGACGATGGAAAAATCGAAACTTTTGATTTTAATTCCATAGCGATCTATATTTTTTGTTTCATTTATGTATTCCGGTTAACCTTTTTATGATTAGCACAAAAAGGAAAAGAAATGAAAGTTTTTTCGTATTCATTGCACACAAATTTTTTCAAAGCTTATTGTCATTGGGCGTGCGGACACGCACAGGCAGAAAAATCTGTGAAACCTGCCCGCTTGTGCCTCATAGTGGCAGAGGGGTCTGCGTAATCCTCCGGCGGACAGGTCTGTGGATTAAAATTGATCTTTAAGCGCTGCGGCGTTGATATTAATACAAGGTATTTTTATCAACACTATGATATTTATCTCGGATAATTATATTAATGAGCCGCCCAACTTTGTTTTTATGGAGGTTTTGTCTCGGGCCATAGTTTTCCCATTTCTTTCAGTTACTTGCGAGCAAACAAGGCAACAGCCCGATTACCTCATTTATCACGTCAATTAACCGGCCAAAATTTATCAAAATAGCTAAAATATTAATTGCTATAATAGAAAATTAATGTTAATTAACAGTGCATTATGAATAAAAGCAAACTGGCCAACGAACCGGCCAAAAAAAGCAAGAATCCCGCTTATTATCTAACGCCTTTTTTACCCGGGAATAGCAATATAGGCTCCTTAAAGGATATGGCGCAGGAAGTCATAGCGGCCTCCGCGGGGCTGGAGGGCAAGGTGGTCAGGGAAACCGCCATTGTGCTTGGTGACCAGCTCCGACTCATCAACAGCTATTACAGCAATCTTATTGAAGGCCATAAAACAACTATCCCGGATATCAGCATGGCCTTACAAAAGAAATTTTCTAAGGATCCGGAAAAAAATATGCGCAGGAATTGTGTGCCGCCCATGTAGAAACCGAAAGGCGTTTTATGGAACTTGCAAATACGCAGCAAAACCTCAATATCTGCGGCCAACAGTTTTTGTCTGATGCCAACTTACCGGAAAAACATCTGTACACCCACACCCCCAAAGGGTTTTCCAGGGCACCGGTCAATCCGGGCCAAATCCGAGACGTCAATGTCTCCATGGATGGCCGGTCACTTCATGGGCCGGACTATCAGGATTTGCCGGCATTGCTCAAAACCTTTGCCCAAAGCTATACCCCGGATCAATTTCATGGTGACGAACCTTTAATCGCGATGGCGGCAAGTCATCACCGGCTGACCTGGCTGCATCCCTTCCGGGACGGAAACGGCAGCAGTAATTGGGGCCGCGTCTTGAGGCCGTGTCTTGATTAGGGCACTTATGGCAACGTTATCAGACCCTCTTTTCCGGCTGATTCGTTCAGGCTTTTGTCGTAACATGCAAAAACAAATTCTTCGTCAATTCTTTGGTGCACAATTAATGCCGAGGCGAGATGGATGGCATCAAATCCCTTAAGTGGATGTGCGGCCGTCACTCTTTTAATGGTTTTGTTGAGAGCGCTTGTTACATCAACACGAATGAAGCTTTCCCAGTCCTTTTCAAATGCTATTCGAATTGCCTTGAAAATGGATTGATCAATATCAGCCGTTTCCCTTTTTTTTCTATGGATGGCGGCCAATGTTTCCGCATAGGCTACGGTGGAAGTTACAATTGAGCTTGTTTTTTTCCACAAACGTATTACCTCTATGGAACCTTGTTCTTTGAAATATTTCTTAACTATAGCGCTTGTGTCAAGATAGAGAATCATCGCCGATCCTCACTGATCATTTCTGAAACCTGTTTTCCCGGAAGTTCGACAGGGCTGGGGATGTCTCTATCGATCCGGTCTGTAGGCAAATTTACCAAGCCTTCCATTATCAGAGGCTGAAGCACTCGTCTCAAGGATGTCTTTTGGGTATTCTCCGAAATTATACGCGCAATCGGTTTACCCCTATCGGTAATCAGTACCTCTTCACCTTTTTTAACAAGGGTGAGGTAAGAACTCAACCGGTTCTTAAGTTCTTTTATCCCTGCTGTTTTCATAGCGTTCACCTCCACATATTTGTAGCCACTTTGTTGCTATAGTAGCTATAATTAAATTGTGTGTCAAGAACGTTTTAATCTTTTTGGGTCTGATTTCCCGAAGCTTGCTGCCTTCTTCCATTAACATCCCCTGGAATAATTGACAGGGCAATTGCATCAAAATTTTAGACCTTTAAAAATCAAATAGTTACGTAATGCAGCAAGCAGCTTATCAGTGCTTATTTTTGAAACGGTATTTGTAACCTATTGATTTATTTAGAATCAAAAATTATGCCAAATTTTGATGCAATCGCCCTGGAATAATTGAGGCCGAGTCTTGATTACTGCACTTATCGTGTGTAATCTTAATAGGACGTTGATAGTTATTTAATTTTTGAAGCAAATTAGGTGAGGCGGTCGTTCTATCTTTTGTTTCCATGTTAATGTGATTTCATTGATAGAATTCTTTTCAGAGCTATACGATAGACTTCCATGTTTTCTCTCTTGTCGATCGCAACAATCTTGATGATATGGTCAATCTCTCTGTGTTCAGTAAGTCGTCAAGATTTATTGTTGGTTCACTGTCTTTACGTTCTTTGATGATTCCGGCCAGGTAAACATGCTCAAGAATATCTTTCGCTTTCTC
>JAFDFV010000524.1 GCA_019309665.1 Deltaproteobacteria bacterium
GTTGCCGAGATAAGGCGGATGTCAACCTTAATCAGCTCATTTCCTCCAATCCGTATAAATTGGAAATCTTCCAGTACCCGCAAAAAATCCACCTGGTTTTCCAGTGGTATTTCAGCGACCTCATCGAGGAACAGGGTTCCTTTGTCAGCCAGCTCAAGGCAGCCCTTTTCCCTGCGGATGGCTCCAGTAAAAGAGCCCTTTTCATGCCCGAAAAGCTTGTCCTCAAACATCAGGCCGGAAAGAATACCACAGTTGACCGGTACGAAAGGATTTTCAGCCCTGGGGCTTTGCAGGTGAATTATCTTGGCAAGCAGTTCCTTGCCTGTGCCGCTTTCTCCTATAATGAGTACATTCACATCGTATTTTGCTACTTGATCAACCTCCTTCATGATGGAATTATCACGAATGGTCTCTGAGTGTCAAACAGATTCGTTTTCAAAACGGCAAACTTTTGCCTCTATCGGCAACAACTTGCCCCAATTATATATGAGGGAGTCACTCTTTGCCAGATAGGCACAAGAAATAAAAGCATTAAATATCAATAAGTTATTATGATACGAAATGTCTCATGGGAGCTGGTATGTTTCTTGCTTTTAATGATAAACTATCGGGGAAATAGACTATGCCTTCAGAAAAGCTCGTTAAAGATTTTATGCGTTCCTTGGAACACTATTCTTATATCAAAGAGGACGAAACAGTCCAGGAGGCTCGTGGGAGAGGAACAGTACGAAAAGCGATTTATCAAAGGCTTTGTTACACCCTCTGAGCTTGTTTTTGGATTATCGGCCCATTTTTTAAAAGGCGCTCAAAAAAGCGGCCCTGTATTCTGGGAGGGGCAGCTTGAAGCAGAATGTATGGAAGGGCTCAAGAAGCGTGTTCGAGAGATCATGGTTCCGGTCGTTGCTTGTGTTCGGGAAAGTAACATGCTTATGGAGGCAGTGTTTTTGCTTAACAAATACCACATTGATTTTCTCCCCGTGGTGAAGAGGGATGATGTAGTGGGAATGATTCACATCCATGAAATTTCAGCCTATATTGCCGAACTGGCATTAGGAATACAGGGCAAATCAAAGGAAAAAAGCAAAACATGATGATTTTATAACCTAAGTTGAGCGATTCGATTTTCACCCATTGTGTGAAATGTTGACCTTTAGCAATATATTGAAATTATTGTACTAACTGCTAAAAGCTAATGGCTAATCGCTCATTTTAGGTATAAGTAGATTGGCACGTTGTCTGGATTTACACAAAACAATTTATTAAAGGAGGTGTGGCATGTCGAATGCCAAGAAGGTTAGAGATTTAATGGTTGAAATAACCGAGTATCCGCACATTCCGTATTGGCTGAGTGTGAGGGAAGCTATTTTCCTGATTCGCAGTACTTATGACGAGAAATCAGGTCTGGGAATACATCGCATGGTTCTGGTATTTGATGAAAAGTATCAACTCCTCGGTGTCCTGACACTCAAGAAACTTCTCATCGGCATTGAGCCGAAATTTCTTAGAAGGAATGAAAAGTCGCAGTACCAGGGTCTGGCAGACGCCGATTACGCAGGACTTTCGGCTCTTCTTGAAGGGACGTTTGCTGAAGGGTGCAAAAAGGAGGCAAAAAAGCCGGTGAGTGAGGTCATGATGCCGATCAAAGCTAAGGTTGACGTAAATGATTCTATTGCAAAGGCGGCATTTATCATGATTCAGGCTGACATCAACCTGATACCGGTGATGGAGGGCGAGATAGTAAGAGGCGTCCTGCGCATGAGCGACGTTTTTAATGAGCTAACCAAAATTGTGGTAGAGTAAGGGAGGTATAAAATGGTTGAAAAGAAAAAACCGATTGCTAAAGGGCCTGGCCTCCCGGAAATGCCTGATGAGATTTTGATTTCTCCCGAGAAGCCTGCATTAGACTGGAAGCGTCTGATTTTTATGGGAATAGGAATTTCCCTGTTTCTAATTGTCTATTATTCTTCGCAATGGCCGGACGCCATTGATCCTGCGGGAAAGCATTTTGTTTTGTCAAAAGCGGGCAAGGGAGCGTTGGCCGTGTTTCTGCTGGCCAGCACCTGGTGGATATTTGAGGTCGTGCCGATCGGTGTGACCAGTCTCATGATTGGGGTGTTGCAGGCCCTCTTTCAGGTCAGATCCGCCAAAGTAGCTTTTAAGGATTTCATGGACCCATCGGTTATGTTTATCTTTGGTTCAATAGTCATCGGCATGGTCTTCACCAAAACGGGCCTGACCAAACGTCTCGCGTATAAGATGCTGGCTATTGTAGGAGAAAAGACCAGCATGATCTATCTCGGCTGTTTTGTGGTAACATCGGCCCTGACTCACATCATGGCCCACACAGCGGTAGCCGCTACTATATTCCCTTTGCTTATGGCCATCTATGCCCTCTACGGAGAAGGTGATAAACAGACCAAGTTCGGCAAGGGGCTTTTTATCGGCATGGCCTATGTGGCCGGTGCAGGCAGTATCGTAACTCTTTTGGGTGCAGCACGCGGGGCCGTGGCCATCGGGTTTTTTAATGATATCATGAATAAGGATATAAGCTTTTTTCAACTCACATATTACATGTTTATCCCCGGCTGGCTGATGACCTTTGCCTTGTGGGGATTTTTTATGATCTTTTTTAAACCAGAGAAAAAAACCATTCCCGGACTCCGTAAGAAAGCAAAAGAACTCAATGCACAATTGGGAAAAATTACCAAGAATGAGATTTTAGCCATCGTCGTTGTCCTTGCGGTGATCATTTTCCTGGCTTTGCGGTCCTTTATCCCTGAATTAAAGATCTTTCATAAAACCGCGATTGTTTTGCTTTCAACCGTAATATTCTTTCTTACAAAGATTCTTGATCAAAGCGACCTGGAGGAAATTCCCTGGAATATTATACTGCTGTTTGCCGGCGCCATGAGCATCGGTTTTTGCCTTTGGGAAACAGGTGCTGCCAAATGGATGGCAGTAAACTGGCTGGTGATGTTTCAGGATTCCCCGGGTTTTGTATTTATCCTGGGTATAGCTTTTTTTGTAATGATCATGACAAACTTTATCATGAAC
>JAFDFV010000146.1 GCA_019309665.1 Deltaproteobacteria bacterium
CGCCTGTTTTTTGACCATGCTGTTTCATTTTGCCGGGAATCAGCAGGACGTTCCTCGCCATAGCTGATCGTTGTTAAACGTGACCTTGCAATGCCCAGATCGATCAGGAAGTTCTTTGCGCTTTGGGCACGTCTGTCGCCAAGGGCAAGGTTGTACTCGTTTGTCCCGCGTTCATCACAATGGCCCTCGATAATAACTGATTCACCGGGATTCTTTCTCATCCATTCGGCTTTACTTTTTAAAACTTCCTGAGTTTCAGGTCTAAGATCAGACTTGTCAAAATCAAAGTAAATATCTTCATTCATGAATAAGTTTCTGGCCGCAGTTATCTTACGCATTGCAGCTTCCTCTTTACTACGCTTTTCATCTAAAGCGCGTTGTCTTGCAATCTCTTCCTGCTTTGCTTTTTCAGCAGCCAGTTTTGCTGCTTCGTCTTCCTGAGTTTGAGCAAGGTTAAGGTCAGCCTTAACTGTCTTCTTTGCACAGGAAGTTACAATCATCAGTCCCGGAATTACTAATAAAAGAGATAGGCATATCCACAACTTTTTTTTCATTTTTTCCTCCTTTTGGAATACATTATTTTTTTAGTTATCGATAACTCTTGGTGACCACTCAGGATCTGTCTGCTCACCTGACAAGGCAAGCAGGCACTTCTGGTCAGTTCCATAAGCAGTCATAACATAGATTCTGCAACGCCCTTCACGAGTTGAACTAAATGCAATGAGACTTCCATCCGGCGACCATGTGGGGGACTCATTGTTTCCTGCGTCGTGTGTTAATTGTAATGCAGGGCTTTCTCCATCAACATCTATTGTATAAATATTGATCTGCCCGTTTCCCATGCCTGAATATGCTATTTTATCACCCCTTGGAGACCAGTTCGGGCATGTATTGTATCTTCCTTGAAACGTCAATCTCTTTTCCTGCCCGGAATCTAAATCCATAATATAAATCTGGGGAGAACCAGACCTGTTTGAGACAAATGCCATTTTGTCGCCATCCGGTGAAAATGTTGGAGATACATCAATCCCCCAGTTATTTGTTAATTTCTTAATAATTTTTCCTGTTCCGGTCAACAAATAAATTTCTGAATTACCTGAAAACGAAAGAGTCGCAGCCAAAGAAAATTTGCCCGGCACCCATGCAGGTGTAATATTTATTCCCTCTTTGGCTACTATAGCGCCATGTTTATCTTTTAGGTGTTTTATATAAAGATCAGGTTTTCCCTTTGCGTAAGACGTATAAGCTATCCATTTTGCATCTGATGACCATGCAGGTGAAAGAGCTATAGATTTATTATAGGTCAGTTGTTCAGGATTATGTCCGTCAAATTCACATAAGTATATATTCTTGTTTCCGGAACTTGTGGATACAAAAGCTATTTTACTGTCAAAAATTCCTTTGCTGCCGGTAAGTTTATATATAACCTCCCCACAAAAACGATGTATCATTTTACGCTGGTTATTCACAACACCTTTATATCTCTTGCCGACGATCAATAAACCTTTAAATGTGTCATAAAGCCTGAGTTCCATTTCAACTATATTATCTTTTAAAAAAAAATTGCCTGTAATAAGAAGTTCAGCACCTATGCTGGTCCAGTTCTTGAAATTGATATTTGAAACAATTATATCCGATTTTTCAGGATTTACAAGATAGGCATCCCTGTCAATTATCTTGAAGTAACCAGTAAATTCCAATGATTTTGAGAGCAGATTTGATGCTTCTTGTGATAAGAACTTTTCTCCACCACTACCTGACATAGACTTGAACACAGGGACAGCAATCGGAATTTTTCTTATAAAGGGGTTGTTAATATCAATGTAATCATATTCTGTTCGGCAATGAGCCGGCTCAATCAAAAAAAATACTGTTGCTATCAAACATATAAAAATTATTTTGGTATATTTTTTTTTTAACATACTTTATTTAATCGTACTTTTTTTTCAACCCTGAAGGGGTAAATATCAGTCCAAGGTTATAATAAGGTTTTAAATATTCTTTAGGCAGTTCAGGAAGCGGGTCTGATTTCTTAACAGCTTTAAAGGCTGATTCGTCAAAATAACTGTCACCTGACTTTTTTTCAAACCATATATCATTTATCTCGCCGTTTTGCATGATTTTAATAACGACTATCGCAACCAGATCAGTATCGCCGCCGGTGAGCTGCTCGGAAAAAGCCCAGTTTTTTTCAATATGATAAGGAATTTCTGCTTTATATATATCTATTGGTTTCAGAGCCAGGTAGCCTGTAGTCAAAGCCCCACCCGGTATAGTACCGCCCTGTCCGGTCAGACCTTCCCCTTTTGCCCCGATATCCCTTGCTTCACTTGAGCCAACTTTACTTTTTAAACGGTTGATTGCCTCTATAACCGGATTAGGTCTTGAATCTTCTACCTGTTTTTCAATCCTTGTTATAGCGCTTTTGACAACCTTTGATGGCTTGAATGTCTTTTTTTTGAGCGATTCTTTTATTTGCCTGCTCTTTTTGGGGGCAACAGACACGGTTTTTGATGGGATTTTGGAAACCTGAGCTTTTTTGGGCGGAGTTGACTGTATTTTAGATTTAAGCTCAATTTGCCCGGCCGGCCCCGATACTGATCCCTGAGCAGGAAGTGTAACCATGCTGACATTAATGACGGACTGTGAAAACTTTTTATTATATGGAGTATGGATTGGAAAAAAAATCAAGATTGCAAAAAAAATCGCATGGCATACCAGAGAAACCGCAAAAGGCAAAAATAATGTCAGGGGGGCATTCCCTGTACCGCGAAATAAATAAGGAGGAGCAAACATACTTTTTTTCATCAGCAAATTTAGGTTTATTTTTCTTTATCGGACTTTATTGGTTCTGTAACCATACCAAGCTTTTCAATGCCGGCTCCTTTTATCTCTGACATAACACGCACCACTACTCCATATGATATATTTTTATCAGCTTTTAAATAAACCTCCTGGTCAACGCGTCCATCAAGGATTTTTATAAGTTTTTCCTGCAAAAAATCAAGTGTCACCTGATAATCGTTTATGTATAATAAATTGTTCTTATCTATAGTTATTATAAGCGGGTCTTGTTCCGCGGAAAGCGATTCAGATGTTGCTTCAGGCAGGGAGACATTGACGCCTTCTATCATCATTGGAGCTGTGACCATAAAAATAATCAGAAGAACCAGCATAACATCAACAAATGGAGTTACATTTATATCAGACATGAAGTTGTTATTATTTCCACCAAATGCCATTTTTTGTATCCTTTTAATAGTTCAGCCACAAAGGCACTAAGACACCAAGATTATAATATAATTCTCTAAATTCATAACTGAGGGATTGAGGAATTTTTCGTGATCCCTCAATTTGTCAATCATGTCCCTGCTTTGTGCCTTTGTGCCTTTGTGTCTTAGTGGCTGAACGCTATTACTCCTTTAGGTAAAACCAAAATTGAGCGATTTTTTACTCGATCTGCGCCGATCTCTTGCGCATAAAGGCTTCGCAAAAATCCTCGACATATCCACGGGTATGCTTGCGGTTTTTGCAAATCCTTATGCATCAAGATCTCAGCACATATCTTCGCAAAAAATCGCTCAACTTAGGTAAAAATATCACGTTCTACGATATTCAAGAAGTCAGCAGAAAAGCTTTGCAATTCAGTTTCAAGGGTTCTTATTTTTTGCATAAAATAGTTAAATGCTATTACCGCCGGTATTGCAGCGGCCAAACCGGCTGCAGTTGCAATAAGCGCCTCGGAAATTCCCGGAGCGACAACGGCAAGGCTGGCTGAACCACTGAGCCCGATGCCATGAAACGAATTCATTATTCCCCACACAGTTCCGAACAGACCGATAAAGGGTGCTGTATTGCCCGTTGTGGCAAGGAAAGGAACCATCTGAGTCATTTGGGCGACTTCTGTGTTTATCGACCGGCGCAGCGCCCTTTTTATATTGTCTGTTCCTGTAAACTTAGTGCCCAGGGATGAATGGGGGGCTGTTTCAGAGGACTGTGATGATTTTATTGGAATGCCGGATCTGGTCAATTTTTTAAGTTCCAGATATCCTATACGAAAAACTCTCGCTATTGGGCTGCCATGAAACTGTTTTGCTTTTGCAAAAGCTTCTGACAGATCCCTGCTTTTCCAGAAAAAATCTATAAAGTAAGCTGATTCTTTATATGCCTTTCTGATATAGAGGTATTTAATTAGAATAATAGACCATGAGACTATGGAAAAAATCAGCAGAAGAGCCATAACAAACTGAACCATAAGACAGGCATTGCTTATCATATGGATTAAATTCATTTGGGACAGCATAAAAACTCCGTATATTATATGTTATTCAAGTAAAGATATATAATTCAATAAAAGCTATTTTAAAAAATAAAAAATATATGAACTTAGCTTTGGTGTCAAGAAAATTGCCTTAAAGAAAACCTTTTGGTCATTTTACATAAATCTTAAAAGGTGATAATTAAAAAATTGGTAACCGTTCATGGCTTTAAATTGGAAATTGGGAAGAACAGTACAAAAGCATGAAGGCCAAATTTCCAATTTCCAATTTCAATGTTTCGTGAACGCTTTAGCTTTTTAAAAATATATCACACCTTAAACTGACGTATGGCCGATAAATTGCGGTCGCAGGAGGTATATATTCAACAATATGTCTGATAACATAAATAATATCGCAGATCTTTTGTTTGAGGCAAACATTCTAAAAAAAATTCCAAGATCAGGCTTTCATTTTCTTGGTGCCGGGAAGGAGTCAGTTGCCGAACATGTATTTAGTACAACATTTATTGCATATATTATTTCAAAAATAATGCCGGATGCTGATGCGCTTAGACTGATAACCATGTGTCTTGTACACGATCTTGCGGAGGCAAGAACCGGCGACCTTAACTATGTTCAGAAGAAATATGTAAGGGCGGAAGAAAACAGAGCTTTAAAAGATGCAACCAGAGACATATCGTTTGGTGATTCTCTCGCCGATCTTATACATGAATTTAATGAAGGCAAATCACCAGAAGCCGAGCTTGCGCGTGATGCCGACCAGCTATCGCTTGTTCTTGAGTTAAAATCTCTTATAGATATCGGCTACAAGCCCCCTGAGAAATGGTTGCCCTTTGTATTAGATCGTCTGAAAACAAAAACCGGAAAGAAACTTGCGGAAAGTATATTGAAAACAACAGAAGATTCCTGGTGGTTTAAGGATTATGTTGAAATATCAGAGAGAAATAACTAGAGTTTTTCAAAGGAGGAAATGATGAAATGGCCTTTAAACATCATCGG
>JAFDFV010000525.1 GCA_019309665.1 Deltaproteobacteria bacterium
ATATTTCGCCGGAAAGCGAAATTGTTGGCCCAATAACAGCTTCCGAGTTAAATGAAAAAGGTCATAAATCCAGGATCGAAATATTACTAAAAAAAGATGTGCCATATAAAGCAGCTAATGAAAAAACCGGTCTTAAAATATCATTTTCCAAACCATCTAAAGCCTTATCTTCCCCAATTTCATCTTCCTCTGGGCCGGTAGAAAAACCAGTAGAAATAAAGGAAGAAAAAGCCGTTGTTGAAAGTAAAACGACCATAGAATACAAAAAGCCAGCGTGGGTTAATCGTATTGATTTTTCCAGTGAAGAGGCCGGAAAATCAACCATCATTATTGGAACAACGAGACCTGTTGAATACAGAATAAAAAAAGCTTCGCCCCAGTTGTTACAACTAAAACTGATAGATACCAGACTGCCGGATTACCGTAAATTCCCGCTGATTACTACCCGTTTTAAAAGCGCAGTAGATAGAATTATACCTGTTCAGACACCTGCCATGAAAAATACCTCCATGCTCACAATCGAGCTGCGGGAGACCGTGCCTTATTTTATTGAACAGAATGAGAATTTGTTATTGGTCCATTTCGAAGCATCATCAATAGCGCCCAGACCTTTGGAAGATGCTAAACTTCCCGCATGGAAGGAAGTTATGGCTCAGACAGCAGTCAAACCAACACCAAGAGAAGCACAAAAACAAGTAGAAGAGCTGGTTAAACTGCCCGGCCAGGTATCCGCTGCCTCCGCTCTAACGGGAGGCGTTGTTGCCGAGGTGTATGACGCTGCTGCGGAATATGATCTTGACACAAAAAAAAGGATCGATCCTTACACAGGTGAAGAAACAGAGCTTGATGTTTTTCGCCAATATAAAACAAAAAAACTATATACCGGCGAAAAAATAGCCCTGGATTTCTACGAAACAGATGTTAAGAGTGTTTTTCGTATCCTGAAGGAAGTAAGCGGTAAAAACTTTGCCATCGACGAAGATGTAACCGGCAAGGTTACTCTAACTTTAGATAAACCCGTACCATGGGACCAGGTACTTGATCTGGTGCTGAAAATGAATCAGCTTGGGAAAATATACGAGGGTGAAGTCATTCGTATTGCCACGCTTGAAACACTTAAAAAAGAAGAGGAACAACTAAAGGAAAAATTAAAGAAAAAGCAGGATGCGGTCAGACAGGAAGATCATATTACAGTATTTATCCCTGTTAACTATGGCTCAGCTACTTTGATGAATGATACCCATATAAAACCGATATTAACGATAGATCCAGATAGAGGAATTGATCAGCAAGGAAAATCTTCGGTCGATGAACGTCTTAATACAATTGTAATTACAGATGTGCCTTTGGTTATTAAACAAGCCAAGGAAATCATTCAAAAACTGGACAAGGTAACCCCCCAGGTAATTATCGAGGCAAGGATAGTAGAAGCTACCACCAGTTTTTCAAGGGAAATCGGAACCCAGTGGGGTGCGGAGGGCGGTATTCAAGAAGATGATCCTCGTGCCGGAATAGGCCCGCAAAGGGGCTATGATGTCCTTGGAGGCACATACGGCTATAACATGGCGATGAACGTTCCCAGCACCTTGCTTACAACAAGCATGGGGGGTATAGGTTTTAATTTTACAAAAATAGCCGGCACTCCATTTTTACTAAACGCCATGTTGCTGGCAATGGAATCAGAGGGGGAAGGCAAGATAATTTCCTCACCCAAAATTGTAACACTTTTGTAACACTTGACAACAAAGAAGCCACAATTACACAGGGACTGCGCTATCCATACCTTAAGCTGGACGAATCCGGCAATACTACGACTGAATTTGAAGACATAGATCTCGTCCTGAAAGTTAAACCTCACGCAACTCCTGACAATCGCATTTCAATGAATATAAAAATTGAAAAAAAAGACCTTGGACTTGAGTACGATGCAGGACGATCATTTACAACAAAAGCCGCTGAGACTGAGCTATTGATAGACGATGGGAACACTGTTGTAATTGGCGGCATCATTAAAACAAGCAAATTCTCTGGCGTATCTGGTGTCCCCTGGTTATCAAAAATTCCCCTGATTGGTTGGCTTTTTAAATCAACAAACAAAACAGACAACAAAGAAGAGCTGCTGATATTTATTACCCCAAGCAACAAATCATCGAAGCTGTATTGAAATTTCCATTTTACTTTGAGACTTGAGCCTTGAGTCCTTGAACTTTTACCTTTGAGCTAATAAGGGGAGCGTTATGAAATTCAAATACACCGGTATTGTTATTCTAATAGTTCTTATGACCTTTCTCTCAGCAGGCTGCGGGTCAAGCGGGGGTGGTGGAGATGATGGCGGGGGAAGCGACAGTGGAGATTCCGCGGCTGATGAAAGCGGTGGCGGCGCAACTGCATCAATGACGCTCAGTGCCGACCCGACCAGCATTCCGGCAGACGGATCCGGTTCTACATCAATTACAGCTAGCTTGACGGACGATGCCGGGAATGCAGTAACGCAGGGAACATCAGTAACTTTTTCAACGACCCTCGGCACCTTATCGAGCGGTACTACAACCACACCTGATGATACCGGTGTTGTGATAGTTTCGCTGATT
>JAFDFV010000147.1 GCA_019309665.1 Deltaproteobacteria bacterium
ACGGATTTAATACCCCGTCGCTTGCGACGTACATAAAAAAGTATTCGAACTACGAATTAGATACTCCGCCGCTTGCGGCGGGGAGTCTTCATGGTGATCCCACGGGGAATTGAACCCCGGTTTCCGGCGTGAGAGAGCGATTTAGCAGTGATTTCAGCGTATTCCACCTACTTTATAACCCACTAAAAGCCGTTTAGAGCCGTCAAAAACCGTCTAAAAAGCCGTCTGTCAATCGGACTGGCTTGGACGGCCTGTACGATAAAATCCCACCTCAAACACAGCCCCCCAGATTTTGTGCCAGCATTCTCAAAACTGTCATTACAGGGGAAGTGTGTGCCCGTGACACCCATAACGGTGTCATTACACCTGGACCACCGGAGTGTCACGAACTGCATAATAGTATAATTTAATAGTAAATCAAAAACAACTTAAAATAATTTTTCAGAATTTGAGACAAATATAAGACTTTGGGAAGGGTGTGTGTGTGCTACCCCAGGAAAGTGTTTTACACTTGCCCATTCAGCAACGCTTCAATCTTTAACATAGTATAATTTATATAGTAATTACAGTATAGTATAGAATACAGTTTTCTGTAAGGTGTTTAAAACCAGCAGAACAGAAATATAATTTAAAACACCGTCATAACCAGAACAAAAGCAGGTGTAATTGTTCAGGAAATACCTATACACTACTATATTCTACACAAGAAACGTTCCTTATATCGCATTACAGAGCGTCTGGATGGTAAATATAAATATGTATTGACCTAATATAGTAAAAGTATATAATTAACATCATCATTAAAATAACAAAGATAGCATATATGAAAAAGAAACCATACCCCACTGTAATAAAGCGTACATCTAAACTACCAACAAAAGCACAACTAAAAAGGATGAAGGATAAGATTGAAGCATTATCGGTTCAAAATATGGCTGATAAACATTCATTAGATGAGGATAAACCTATGGTAAAGAAAAAAGGGAAAACAGCAGAGAAAAAGGCAAGAGCGACAAAAAAGTCTCTAACACCAGAAGATATAGCCAGAATGATAGAGGAGTGGGATAATAA
The DNA here is from genome assembly GCA_019309665.1 of Deltaproteobacteria bacterium. Lineage (GTDB taxonomy): Bacteria > Desulfobacterota > Desulfobacteria > Desulfobacterales > ETH-SRB1 > B13-G4. The sequence goes on from JAFDFV010000147.1 coordinate 1,072, forward strand.
GACTACTGGTGAATGGGCAGATGAATTTGGAGTTTCCTATCAGACAGTCTTAAAGATGGCAGAGGTTATTCGTAAAGAGGAGGCTGCATTATGTCCGCCGAAGCCGAAAAAAGCAAGAACACGAACAGATATAGCCAAGGCAGGAATAGCATTGTATAAGAAGAAGCAGAGTAAGAAGTAGTATTAAATTTTACTTGTTTTTTCCTTGGCAGGACTGTATGGATGATGGACGATGGACGATGAGGACGGTGCTTTTATGATTTGTATTTAAAAAGAACTATTATAGTGAGCGTTTTTCTCACTAATCATTGTTAGGAGTATTTATGAAAAAAAGGCTACTAGTCATAATTGCATCGTCTACTTTTGCAGTCTTCGGTATTCTCTTATCAATTGGTATTTTAGTATCAACTAATGATAGAATATCAGATTTAGAGTCCAGAGTTAATGATAGAATATCAGATTTAGAGTCAAGTGTTAATAATGTTGAATGGAAATTAGTATCAACTAATGATAGAATATCAGATTTAGAGTCAAGAGTTAATGATGTTGAATGGAAATTAAGGAGATAAGCAATGAAGGAATTCTTTCGATTTTTTGTTACGGCGATTCCTTTCACAGTTGGGATGCTGTTGTCTTTGATAGCTTTATGCTTTCTATTAAAGTTTTATGATAGAGGTCTTGATTTCGATAATGAGGAATTTTGGGGTTTTGTAATATTCTTTGTAGTCGGATTCCCATCCATGATTTTCGGCATAAATAAGTTATCAAAGAAAACTCCTAATCAAAGTAAGGCGGACGCATAAATGAGCCGCTGCTTTGGGCGGTTATATGAGTAAGAGGAGGGAGAAAAATGACTTGGTCCCAAGAAACAGAAGAAGCGCTGCAAGCATGGCTTGCCCCTGATACAGCGCATGACATAAATCCACATGATAATTCGCGATTCTATGATTTTATCTTTAATGTATGGATTGATGAACAAGGCATATGGGATGAAGCCTTGGCGAAACAGAAAATGAAACAAAAAGCAGCGCAACTTCATCCTGTTTGGTCGCCGCAGATGATAGCCGAGTTCATCGATGAGCGCCGGTCAGAGGGGACACTGATTCTCGATTTTCTATCAAATGCCAAAGAAAAGGGATTATTCCCAAAATTAAAATAAAAAATGCGCCCCAGTTTCGAGCAGACCTTTTCCGGCCAAGGGAAATACGTTCTGATAGCAAATTTGAACAAGTGAAAGAGACTGCTATTGAGATTATCAAAGAGAAGGGGTTTGTAAGAGAAATAGACATTTATCGAAAAACCAAATTTTCAAGAACCGCAATACGGCCTCATTTGAAAAAGCTGGTTAGTGAGGGCCTTGGAGCATGATAAAACGAAATACATCATGTCAAGCAGAAACGGACACCATAGTCTATAAGGTTATATAGGTTACGGTGTCCACATTCTCCTTACCATCTATCTGCTATTTCGCCTCATCCTTCTCCACTTTTCTTTTAAATTTTGATAGTTTCATGACCAGTAAAACAAAGATGGCAAATAATCCGCCATATATCACCAGCCATTTTTGAATAGACATAGGTCCAACTATCCGGTAATGGATATGAATCAATTTATATAAATAGATAGTATCATATTGTTTTTATAGTATATATTTGTTTTTTAGTACATTTATACAATACAAAGTTTCCGTACTTACGGAAATTCTTTCCTCACACATCCCTTCCCTCTGCCGAGCTCAAACCAGGCAAGCATCTTCCCGCTCTTTACTTAAAGGGTATATTTCATAGCAGAGTAGTATATAGTATAGTATAATCATCAACTTATCCATCATTCCCCAGATATCACCTGTCAAATGCGAAAAGGAAAATCTCGATAAAGCAGGACTCTGCTTTACAGTGCTTTACAGTAGTTCAGGAACACGCTCAATAAATTACTGATAAAATGGGATGCTGAATTATTAAACTTAAACGATATGCTTTACTACCATTATTACTTCTCGCTTATCTTCCACAAATATCTTTCAGAAGCCTCCATGTGTCCATATTCTGGCTTTTATAGTTTTAGGCAAGCCAAAGTATTAGCCGCAGGAATATAGTCATTTATTCGATTTCTCCTACCGACTCTTTTTTGGACTTTTAGACCGAGCAATTGACCCGCATGTCATGATACTTGCGTCCTTCTTACATAATCAACGACTCATTATCAGACAGACTTGGGGGTTCATTATAATCAATAGTCCATAACAACAAATTTCAGCCCCGACAAAAATCTTGCCTTTTATAACTACGTCCATCTGTCCACTGCTCCTGCTTTCTCTACTATTTTGAATGAAAAAGAATTGCGGTAAGGCAACCTACTTTTGTTAGCGAGTTTTTAGCATTCATAGAACTGGAATCCATCGTGGTTATGTTGATTTGGCGAACCAGATTTATTGCCTGCGGCACCCTTATATATGAATAACGGAATATTTCGTGAAGTATATTTTAAAGCCCCCCTCTCCTACCTCTTTATAATAAGCCATCCGGCTGATTACTCACAAACATAATCAATCATTTAACCAGTAGAAAGGGCGGTTTGTCTTAAAGACAGCCACCCTCTTTGCGTTTTAAGAAAGGAGGTGAAAGAGCAATGGCATATACCCCAGAGTTGAGCATGGGGGCGTCCAGTTCTCTCCGTAGAATAGCGTGGGCACTCAATGTGCCGATGACCAAGGCTATTGAAAGGGTCTTTGAGACCCTGCCACAGATTTTAGACACGCGCCTTATTTGCGAGTCCTGTCGAGATAAGAGCAAGTGTCCAGAATGTGCTTTTAATTCACAAAATCAGACACAGCAGAAAAAGGAGGGGCCGAATTAAAATAATAATAATCATAAAACAGAAGCAAGAGCCTTCATTGTCGATATATTCCGGCTTTGAGGGCTTTTTGTTTTCAGGAGGCGAAAAAATGGATTTCTTTGATGATGGATTTGATTGGCAAGATTGGATGATTATCGGGCCTTTATCAGAGGATATAGCAGAGGAAAAACGGGAGAGGGAGCGCATAGAACGTGATATGTTTGAAGATGATGAAGATTCTTTCAGTGAAGATGGCACAAATTTGGATAATACAGAAGAATAGTAAAATTTATGTATAGTCTTGTTTATAAGCCTTTTACATAAATATATTACTACCTATAAATATTATTATCCTTCTTTTTTTACTTCCTTGCCCTTGACAAATGAGTAATAGTGCTTATTTTAATAAAAGAAAGGAGAAGCAGTTATAAAAGACTCATAATGAAAAAACATTTTTAGTGTCGGACGCTGATTTTATCAGAATCAAACTAATATATCAGATTTGATAACAGCCCGCATCACAAGTTAAAATACGAGATAACTGTATTATAACTTGTGATGCGGGCTTTTTTTATTGTTAAAAATTAAACCAAAAGGAAAGATGAAAAATTTGGATTATAATAAAAAGGACTGGCTCAAAGATGCGGTTCCAATGGATAAGGCACTATCCTCATCAAAGAAATTGAGACAACTTGTCGATGCTTTGTTTGAGGAAATCGCACCGCTGATAAAAGTTTCCAGTAAATCCAGGCAGAAAGAAGCGCTAAAAACAACGCTGATGAACCTGATTCGCGCTCACCAACTCGATAAACCGGTCAGGTATTCGAGAGATAAGAACCGCTATACGAGGGACAGGCGCTATGGAAAACTATATTTCAAATACGACCGGCTTATCCCGATAATCGACGCCCTGGAAGGCCTGGGCTACATCGAGCAGAGTTCCTTTTACTTCGACCATGAAAAAAAAGGAGAAGGACTACAAACCCGTATGTGGGGCACAGACAAACTTTGGTCACTCTGTCAGGAATACCGACTATTACAAGCCTTCCCTCTGGTCCCTGAACTCCCAGAAGACGAAGAGATAATCATCTTGCGCGACGAGGATGGAAAAGAAATAGGATACAGGGAAACAAAACAAACCAGACAAATGCGCGAAGACCTGAAAAACTATAACAACTTTATCGATAAACACAGGATTACCGTGCGACTGGACGGAGTAACGGTAGTAGATAATAGATTTCTGGTCGAGAAGCTCTATGGAAACATCAAGAATGGTAAAATCTGGATTGAATCAGTTAAATTCAATAATAATCACTATCAATATAATTATACTACACCAATACCATCCTTCAATAGACATAAGAAACCATTCCATATCAATCCATTTTGTATTATCCACAAACTAATAGACAGAATACCGGCATATAAGACCGCTCCATCTTCTCCCATTACTCATACGAAACGGAGGATAACCTTACTGCGCACGCTTTTGCGACGATTTTGGTCTGATGCGCATCTGTTCCAGAAAGACATTGAAAGGCGCAGTTATGAAATCAGTCGTATTCCATGGAAGATGAGACAGGATGTTTTGGGGGAGGAGTTCCGGCTCCAAGACATCGGTATCGATGAACTGTTTTTCGTGCTGGACTATGAGCACCTACGCCGAATCTTCAACCTCAAATCGTGGGAACAAGGTGGGAGGGCCTATGGTTCATTCCATCAGCATATGCTTCGCAAATACATGCGCAAGGACATCCTGATAGACGGCCAGCCGACAACGGAAATCGACTTCTCCGCATATCATATTCGAATGCTTTATCACCGAAAAGATATTGACTACACAGATGACCCGTATTCTGTCTGCGAAGGCCCGGAAATGAGAACCATTTACAAAGCAGTGGGTCTTATAGCTATAAACGCCAAGAAGAGCGAAGCTTGTGGGGCCATACACGAAGAACTGAAAGACAGGAAAATACCGGTGCCACGACGAGATGAGCCTTTTAAAACGCTTGTTAGAAAATTCAAGGAGGCCCACAGGGCCATTGAGCAATACTTGTTTTCTGGCATAGGCTTAACACTTCAAAACATAGATAGTCATATTATGAATGCTATTTTGATGAGACTTATGGATAAAGGGATTTTAGGTCTATCGGTTTATGACAGCGTTATTGTAGCAGAACAACACGAAGCATTCACAAAGGAGGTGATGACAAAGGAATATAAAAAGATAATGGGCTTTAAACCCAGATTTTAGCACCAGACGCAACACTACAAGCACCATCTCATTAAACTGGCGGGGCCACCCAAGCCCCACAAGGTCGCCATAGTGCGACTGGACTCGCCATGGGCGGGACAATACCGTCTTCTGGAACCGACCAGCACAGGGCCTGTCAAATCAAAATTGGAGGTCATTATGAACAATGGACCAATTAGAACAAAGTTTGGGGAAAGCGTTGCGTGCCAAGGATGTTGCCGAATATCTGGGAATGAATGTGAAACACATTAGGAATTATTACAAGGAGTTAGGTGGAATACGCTTGGGGCGCCATTATAGATTCTTTGAAAAGGAGATTTATTATGCCATACAAAAAAGGACAGAAGTGGGTAGCCCAAGTGAGGAAAGAGAGCAAGAGATTGGAAAAGGTGTTTTTGACCAAGAAGGAAGCCAAGGACTGGGAATCCAAGATGAGGCGAAAGCCTGTCAAAGATTGGAGCAAGAAGACCGTCACGGCCTGTTTGGGTGATTGGGCACAGGTCTATCTCGATGTGGCCAAGGTGAAGTTCACAACCAAGACCTACAAGGAAAAGGTCTCGATGTTTAAGCGCTTCTTTAAGGTCATCAATTCGGCTCTTCCGGTCTCGGAATTGAAGCCAGCCAATGTGCTGGACTACATTATCAAACAAATGGAGGGTCGTTCGGGTTATGCCGCCAACAAGGACCGCAAGAATCTGGTCGCTGCCTGGAACTGGGGCATGAAATACATGAATCCAACCCTGCTTGGCCCGAACCCGTGTCTTGTAGATAGGATGCCAGAGGTGAGGTCACCAAGGTATGTGCCATCAGAGGAGGACTTCTGGAAGGTATATACCGTTGCGGAAGGCCAGGACAAAGTGATGCTCATGACGTTCCTGCATCTCGCCGCAAGACGGGGAGAGGTGTTCCGCATGGAATGGACAACGGATGTGGATTTCGCTAACAGCCGTGTCCGGCTATGGACTCGCAAACGCAAGGACGGAACCTACGAGTATGACTGGCTTCCCATGACCAAGGAATTGCGGAAATCGTTATTGTGGTGGTGGGAACACAGGCCGATAAAAGACAAGCCCAATGTATTCCTGTGTCTGGATGAAACGGCATTCACCCGTGAGTATTACGGCCAGCCCTTCAAATGCAGAATTCATTTCATGCGACGTCTCTGCGACAAAGCCAAAGTGGAACCTTTTGGCTTCCACGCTATCCGGCACCTAACGGCTTCCACACTGTTCAATCAGGGGTATGATGTGGGGGTGATTCAATCCATCCTCCGGCACAAAAGCCCCAGTACAACGGAGCGGTATTTGAAGAGTATCGGCATGGAAAGAGTGCGAGACGCCCTGGAAAGCTTGCCCTCCAAACCGGCGGAGGTCGTGTCGATTGATATTGACCGAGTCTACGAACGAACGTTAGGAGAGTGAAATGAGAGGCCGGAAAAACAAAAAGCCGTCTGTGAAGCCGTCATCTCCACAAGCGGCTTTAATGAAAAGACATAAAACCTTTAATTTATTGGTGATCCCACGGGGAATTGAACCCCGGTTTCCGGCGTGAGAGGCCGGCGTCCTGACCGCTAGACGATGGGACCATTTAATTTTTAAACCTAAGTTGTAAGTTGAGCATAATTATAGAAAAGGGTATACTTTGTCAAATATTATTTTATAGATTTGAATACTTCTCAATCCTTTTGCCCTTTCTGTAACCGAAAACAAAATATATTATACAACCGATAAAAGGGATAAGAGCAATTATTCCCCATATAAACTTATATGCCAGTTTACCAAAATCCTTCTTAGCTATATCAAATATGGCCAGGCAGGTTATTGCGTAAAACGCTATGCCAAGACCTACAAAAAATGTTGTGGTATTCAATTTTATCCTTTCAAGCTAAGTTGAGCAATTTTTTGCGAAGAAATGTGCCAAGATCTTGATGCAGCAAGGACTTGCGAAAAGCGTAGGCATACCAATGGATATGTCGAGACTTTTCGCAAGTCCTTGATGCGCAAGAGATTGGTGTAGGTCGAGTAAAAAATCGCTCAATTTAGTTCAATAATTCAAATATTTTTAATATAGTATCCACATAATAGTTACTATGGTTATAATGATAAATGACCTTATAGGCATCTTTTCTGTCTATTCCCGGATGCCATCCGTAATGGCCGAGATATGTTGCTATACTTATTATAGCATCAGCATGGTTAAAAAGATCAACACTTCCATCTCCGTCCCCATCTTTTGCGAATGAGAGAATACTGCTTGGCATGAATTGAGCTATACCCAATGCCCCCGCAAAAGAGCCATTAATATTACATATATAATAAAAGCTTTGAGTTCTGAATAAGCCCATTTTGATTTCCTGTCTGACCACTTATTGAATTCTTCCCTTGTAAGGCTGCAAGATTTTGAATTCTTATCCCAGACCATCTCACGGATGTTTAAATCCGACAAAGAAGCCAGCGTTGAAAGAGTGTTTAAAACAGATCTGTTCCCAATTACTTTTCCAAGTCTTGTTTCAACTAAAATTATAGAGGTTATAATTTTTTTGTCCACGCCGTATATTCTTTCCGCACTTGAAAGCTCTGTACTATATTTGCTCATATATTTTTTTGCCTTCTTAATGGAGCTTTTGGAAGTGAACTGATCGTAATTTAATTTAGCTTCGCTATGCACGAAATATCGAGAAACACCTTTAAAATCAAAATAGACCTCTGGTCTGCTGTATAAATCCTTTATCATGCCTTTATCAAAATCTTCTATTATTAGTCTTTGCTGCAGGGATTCAAAATATACCCTGCTGTTATCTGCAATAGCCTGGTTTTGAAAAGATGGCACGGCAATTAATATCAACAAACCTGTAATCAGAACTATAATTGTGCTGTAGTTAATCTTAATAGGCATCATCGCTACTCTCCGGGTAATAATTTGATTAATTAAGTTAAAAAAATCAAAATCTCAACACCATTTTCTATAGACTTTCAGATAATTCATTTCACAAGGTTAGAAAGAAAAATCTGAGTAAGTCATGCTTAGGAACGGGGACGAAATAACTTCCCCAAGTAGGCGCATAGATTTGGGTCAAATCACTGCAACCACCCTTGCCTTTGGCTACCCTTCGCCTCCGTCACCGTCAGGCTGGGTCTGGACTTTGCCTGATATTTGTGTCATAAATATCAAACATCACCATTTAGCAGACTGGCCTTGCCCTGCACACAACAAGGCATGGAGCACCGGGACTGCTCATTATTGGCGTTATTCTTTGGAGGCAAGATGATTAAAATATTTTTATTTATGTTATTATTATTGCTTAATTGCAACAACTTATTGTTTGCCCAATCAGAAGAACCGCTTGGGCCACGTTTACGAACAATAGTAAAGAATAAATATGCCAATGATATAATTATAGGCGCAACCACTGGCTCTTGGGCTTTTGGTACTGATACAGGTGTAATTCTTGACCGTGAGTTTAGTTATGTAACCCCGGAAAACGATTTTAAACAGTCAACTATCCATCCTGGTCCGGGAGTTTGGAATTGGGCGGCATCAGATGCATGGATACAGCACATCGTCAATAATAGTCAGATTTTAAGGATGCATTGTCCTATTGGACCGCAATGCTCTGCTTGGGCAAGAGATGATAATAGAACTGCCGAAGAACTTGAAAATAATTTACGAAAATTTCTTACAGCAGTTTGTAAACGTTACAATGGTAAAACAGGCTTTGAATACATGGACGTAGTCAATGAAACCGTTGTGCGGGGCGCATGGCATACAAATAAGCCTGGAGTGACATGGGAATGTCCTTGGTACAAAATCGGACTGGATGAAAATAATATCCCATTATATATAAAAATTGCTTTTGAAATCGCCCAACAATATGCCCCTAACTTGAAGTTTATTTATAACCACCATGAAAGTAATCCTGATTCATGGAAGTTAATTATAAAAACAATAAAACATTTAAGAGATAGCGGTCTTAGAGTTGATGGCATAGGTTGGCAAGCCCACATTAATAATGGTTGGGCAACTACCGAAAATTTAAATGAGTTAAGAGCATTAATTGACCTGGCACACAATAATGATCTTGAATTTCATATCACAGAAGCAAGTGTTTGGCTAAAAGATGGTAATTCTCAAGAAAATCTCCAGAAACAAAAGTTAAAAGCATTAGTTAATTGGGCACACAAAAATAATTTTAAGTTACACACTACGAAACCGAGCGATTTATCAAAAGATGTTAATTTCCAAGAGTATCTTCAGAAGCAAGCAGATACATATTACGCTATCATGAATGTTTTGCTTGAAAAACGTTTTACCGGAAAAGTTGGCTGGAACGTATGGTATATTGATGATGGATATTATGCTATTCAAAGAGCACTTTTAAATGGGAACGAAACTAAAAAAACGCAAACTTACAAGAAAAAAGACAAGATTGAGAAAGCAAGAGCCGAATGACTAACGAGATGTCAATTGAATACAAATGCAAGAAGATGTGACACCATTACTCGAGTAAAAAATAGTGTGAATTGGAATACAAGCTTCCAGTTTGAATTTGCATGACTGATGGGACGGGCTTGAGGGAG
>JAFDFV010000148.1 GCA_019309665.1 Deltaproteobacteria bacterium
TGCCGTAACACTGAGTCTTGGCGTATTAGCAAGCCTGTTTACAGCACTTATCCTTACACGGCTTATTTTTGATTATCTCCTGATAAACAGAAAAATTAAAAACTTGAGTATATAAATAAAAAATGGGGTTTACGGTTCACGGTTCACGGTTCACGGGTTTGAGTTTTGAGGGCTACCAAATTAAAACGGGACACTTGCCATTTTGGCTCTATGGCTGATTAAAGCATCTGTCCCCGCCTTACGTTGGTAGCCAGTTTTGAGTTAGAAACCGTAAACCGTGAACCGTAAACCTATCTTTTAAAGGACATATAAACATGAGGGTTATAAAATCCGACATAAATTTGAACTTTTTAGGAAAAAGCAAGCTGGCATTCTACATATCCGCAACAATGATTCTTGTCAGCTTTTTTTCTCTACATTAATACAGGTAAAGCTCTTTGCTCCTGCAGACATTAATATAATCAAATCCGGGCTTGATACCATTAATCTTGGCAAATCGTCTGTTCAACAATTTGGAGACAAAGAAGATAACGAATATCTTATCAAAACCGACATATCGGTTCTTACTTCTCAAGGACTTTCCGGCAAGGTAAAAAATGCTCTGGAGGCTGCTACAAAAAACGATGTAGAAATCCGGCGCATTGAGATGGTGGGCCCTCAGGTGGGTAAAGATCTGCGTGAAAAAGCGCTCTTCGCCATGTTCTATTCCCTGCTTTTTATTACAATATATATATCCGGTCGTTTTGAATTCAAGTGGATTTCAAGCGGAATCATGGCAGCAGCACTTATGAGCAGTGTATATTTTCTTTCTTTTATTAACGTCAGCATACCCATCCTGATCACGGCCGCACTCATCTTAGCCCTTATACTCTTCTGGTTCCTCAATCTGAAATATGCAATGGGTGCTATTGTAGCTATAATTCATGATGTTATAATTACCGTAGGGATATTCTCCATTTTTGATAAAGAATTCACCTTGCCCATTATTGCCGCACTTTTAACTATTATAGGTTATTCTTTAAACGATACAATAATTGTTTTTGACCGCATACGGGAAAATTTAAAAAAATACCGGAAAAAACCTTTGGATTTCACTATTAATAAAAGCATTAATGAGACTCTAAGCCGTACCATATTAACCTCTTTGACAACCATTACAGTTGTTATCGCGCTGTTTGTCATGGGAGGCGGCATCGTCCACGACTTTGCATTTGCAATGATAGTCGGAATTCTTATTGGAACGTATTCATCAATATACATCGCAAGCCCAATACTTCTGATATGGCAAAGGAGCGGAAAGAAAATTTAGTTATGAGAACCCTGTTTTCATGGTTTGCCCTTAAAGCTGTCTCCGGTATAGGAAATCATCTTTTTAAACGGTTGTTAGACCGCTTCAGCTCACCGAGCCTTGTTTTTGAAGCACCACAGGAAGATCTTCTTCAGGTAAACGGCATAACGCCCCGTATAGTTACTGCGATTAAAGCTCACAACATACCGGAACCAGTCAAAAAAGATTTCGATCTTGTAATGAAAAAAGGCTATCAAATTGTTACAATGTCTGATCCGGCCTACCCTTCTCTTCTACTTCAAATACCAGATCCACCGCCCTTTTTATATGTTTTTGGGAATCTTTGTAACTCTATAAAGAATATCGCCGTAGTGGGATCCAGAAATGCGACAAGCTACGGTATTTCAATAACAAAAAGGCTGTGCGAAGAATTAGCTGCTCTTGATTTTACGATAGTAAGCGGCATGGCAGTAGGGATTGATACTGCTGCACATACAGGTGCTTTAACCGGAAAAGGAAAAACAATAGCCGTGCTTGGAAGCGGTCTCGAAAGAGTTTATCCACATAAAAATCTGAAACTTTTCCATAAGATTGCCGAAAAAGGCGCGGTTATTTCCGAATTTCCTCTTTTAGAGGCACCTGAACCACACAATTTTCCAATAAGAAACAGAATAATCAGCGGCATTTCACTCGGAACAGTTATCGTTGAAGCAACCCAGAAAAGCGGCTCACTCATTACAGCACGCCTCGCAGCAGAGCAGGGAAGAGAAGTTTTTGCCGTGCCCGGCAATATCAATTCTTTTAAAAGTATCGGAACACACAGTTTGATTAAACAGGGAGCAAAGCTGGTCGAAAATACACAGGATGTACTTGAAGAGCTTTCTCCTTTAATAACAGATGACAGCTTAAATAATAAAATTAAGCATAAAGATAAACCTGAAGATAAAATAGCTAAACCGCCTTCTTTGTCATCAGAAGAATCGCTTGTATTCACAGCCCTTGGTCACTACCCTGTTCATATAGATGATCTTTCACGAAAAATATCTATGGAACCCGGAAAACTTTCAGGCATACTTCTTAAGCTTGAACTGCAGGGTATTGTTAATCAGGCACCAGGGAAGTTCTTTTCTATAGAAACAAATGAATGACGGCTTCGTAAAAAGTGCCTAAAGTATATTAAAGTGCCTAAAATGCCTAAAGTTATGGTACGCCTTCGGCGAGCTAATTGATATTCAAAATAAGAAGGAGTGTGCTTTCCCATGTGCATTAATAACTCAAGAAATTTTTATATAAAATGGCAGAATACCTTAACTTTAGGCACTTTAATATACTTTAGCTCACTTTAGGCACTTTTATGGTACTGCTATTAAATAATAGTGGTTTAAATCAATCAATGAAAATCAGTAAGGAGATATAGTGACCAAACCACTACTTGTTGTTGAATCACCAACAAAAATAAAAACTATAAAAAAGTATCTGGGCTCGCAATACAACGTTGTTGCTACCGTTGGGCACATAAAGGACCTCCCTGCAAAAGAGATTGGAATAAACATCGAAAAAAACTTTGAGCCTAAATATATTGTCATTCCAGGAAAACAGAAAGTTATAAACTCCTTAAAAAAAGCTGCGGGAGATGCAACAGACATTTATCTGGCGGCTGACCCTGATCGGGAAGGAGAGGCTATTGCATGGCACACCGCAGAGGTTCTCAAGAAAAAAGGAAGAAAATTTTACAGAGTACTTATTCATGAGCTTACAAAAAAAGCTATTATTGAAGCAATTGCAGCGTCTGAAGATCTCCATAAGAAAAAATACGAGGCTCAGCAGGCACGAAGAATTCTTGACAGACTGGTTGGATACCAGACGTCTCCATTGCTGTGGCGTAAAGTAAAAAACGGCCTCAGCGCGGGGCGTGTACAATCAGTTGCAGTACGTATAATATGTGAAAGAGAAAGAGCTATTCAGGCATTTGAATCGGAAGAATACTGGTCCATAACTGCTCTTCTCGAAACCACCTCACCTCCACAATTTAAGGCAAAACTTGTAAAAAAGAACGAAAAAAAGATCAAAATTCCTGATGGAAAGGCATCACTCGCCATTCTGAATGAACTTTCAGAAAATAAATTTATTGTAAAAAAAGTTCAAAAAAAGATTACAAAAAAAAATCCTCTCCCCCCTTTTATCACAAGTAAACTTCAACAGGAAGCAATCAGAAAGCTTAAATTCTCTGCAAAAAAAACCATGGTTGTGGCACAACAGCTTTACGAAGGTATTGACATCGGAACAGGTGGAACTGAAGGGCTTATCACTTATATGCGTACCGATTCCACCAGAATCGCAAATGAAGCTGCAGAAGAAGCACTTGTGCTGATTCGGGAAAAATTTGGGGAAAAATTTGCTCTTGATAAGCCAAGATTTTTCAAGAACCGGAAAAAAGCTCAAGACGCTCACGAGGCTATCAGGCCCACATCGGTTTTCAATACCCCTGAAAAATTAGCCACTTATCTCTCCAATGACCAGATGTCTTTGTACCGTCTTATCTGGCAGCGTTTTATTGCGTCGCAGATGCAGCAAGCTCTGATAAATAAAAATACAATCTCTATTAAAGCCGGGCCATTTTTGTTTACCGCCAGCGGATCATCTGTTAAATTCCCTGGCTTTATGGCTGTTTACATGTCTGTGGATGAAGAAATAGAAAACGAAAAAGAAAAAATCAATCTTCCTGAACTATCTGAAGGAATAGAATTAAAGGTCAATAAATTAGAACCGAGACAGCACTTTACCATGCCTCCGCCAAGATTTTCAGAGGCTTCACTTGTAAAAGAGCTTGAAGAAAACGGAATCGGCCGTCCCAGCACCTATGCTTCAATATTATCTACAATCAGGGGAAAGGGATATGTTGATTTTCTAAAAGGATACTTTAAGCCCAGCGAACTTGGATTTATTGTTAATGACCTTCTTGTTAAAAGCTTCCCAGACATATTTGAAGTTGATTTTACAGCCAAGATGGAAGAAGATCTTGACCGTATAGAAACATCGGGAACAGATTCTTTAGACATTCTCACCCGTTTCTACGGCCCCTTTAAAAAAGAACTGGATGCAGCCGCAGAAAGTATGCTCAGCATACGCGGTGTGGGCATATCTACAGATCTTTCCTGTCCTGTATGCAAAAAACAACTAAACATCAAAGTAGGCAAAAATGGTCACTATATTGCCTGCAGCGGATACCCGAAATGCAAGTATACAAGGAACTATACCCGAGATGAAAAAGGCAAAGTTCACCCAATCGAGCTGCCTGAAGATGAAATATCAGATATAGTTTGTGAAAAATGTAAAAAACCGATGGTGTTAAAACAGGGCAAATACGGCAAATTTTTAGCATGCAGCGGGTACCCGGTGTGCAAAAATACCAAATCCATAAATTCAAACCAACCAGATAAAACTACAGGTGTAAAGTGTCCGGAAAAAGGCTGCACCGGCGAAATTGTTGAAAGACGGTCAAAAAGGGGGAAAATCTTTTATGGCTGCAACCGTTATCCCGACTGCACATTTGCTCTCTGGGACAAACCTGTAGCAGAAAATTGTCCGAATTGCGGCGCAGAATTTCTGGTAGAAAAATCCACTAAAAAACAAGGTACTTTTCTAATGTGCCTTAATAAGGAATGCGGATATAAAAATTAAGCTTTTCAATTCACTTGCATTCCGGCCACTATTAAAACCTTTTGTCCGCACCTTCGCGCCTTGCTTTTGATGCTCATTGCTCACCGAAAAAAACGCAATTTGCAACCTTCCGAGCTATAGTTCCCGATGCTCTAAAACCATTTCAAACATTTCTTACAACGTGTGCAAAAAACGTAGTTCACTGTGCAATATTCGTAACCAGAACCCATTTTAAGAAGCATAATTATTTTTTAACTAGTCAGTATATCAACAAACTATTTCTTCGGCACACATGTTGCTATGTTATAATCAAAATGAATTTAAAGCGAGATTAGATTAACAATCGGTCTGTCAAAAATCGTAGATGCAATGACCAATCTAAGATAATTGCATTAAAGTGTATGGAAAATCATATAAATGTTGAAAATCCCAAAGCCGCCTTTGCTTCCAATTTTTATATGATGATGATATTTTTATAATAAGTTAGGGCGCCATTTTCCTATCTTTTTATAAATACAGCACAATAATGTCCTATCGGTTCTATTCACTGCAAAAGAACTTTCCGA